>JAHJKV010000343.1 GCA_018822065.1 Pseudomonadota bacterium | reverse complement strand
GGGCTTGCCCAGACTTTCGTCCTCGGGCACGGCGTAGACTAGGATTTTGTCCCCGCCCTTGATTTTGGCTTGGATGCCCGCAACCACGACGTTTGCATCTCCTGTCTCCAGGCGGTTGACGACGATGGCTTCCACATCAACGCTTTTTTCGTCCAGGGCATCTACGGTGAGCCGGGCGGACTGGATGATGTCCTCGGGTTGTTTGTCCTTGCCGCCCACCACCAGGAGCATGGGTGAACCGAGATTGGCGGCGATCTCCGCGTTCAGGTCGAACTCGAAGTTTGCGTCCTTGCCCTGGAAGTCCGTGCCCAGGCAGAGGACGAAATCATGCTTTTTTGCCAGCTCAGTATATTTGTCGAGGATGGTTTCCATGAGCTGGTCGCTCTTGCCAGCGCCAATGAGCTCTCGAGCCTGGGTCAGGGTGAAGGCGTGGGTGGCGGACTCGTCCATGTCCAGGTGGAAGTTACGCAGCATAAGATTGGTGTCGTGGTCCGGACCGTCGCCGTCTCCGGCAATGATCGGCCGGAAAAAGGCGGCCTTGCCCACGTGGCGGAGTAGCAGTTGCATCACTCCCAGGCAGATGGCGGATTTGCCCGAGGCGGTTTCAGTTGCGGTAATATAGAGACTTTTGGACATTGCTGCTTTCCTTGCGCTGTGTTTGGCCGACGTTCCAGGGGGGGCGGTGGATGGATTTCGACCGCATCAGGGGAACCGCCAGGGGGAGAGTGAACCAAGCCTGGAACTACGCAGTCATCTTTGCATAAAGTGCGGGGTTGTACAATAAATGCCTCGCATAAAGACGGGGCGGCAGGGACGGAAAAAGGGCGGTTAGAGGCCAGCCTCGACCCCCCTGCGTGAGGGCACACAGGGAAGCATGGCCTGAGCGGTCTGGATATCCTGGGGGGTGTTGACATTGAACAGGGAGCAGAGCGTAGGGTCATAGGGGAGCAAGGATTCCAGGGGGATGGTGGCAACCTTGACCTGTTTCAGGAAGGATACGGTCTGGAGTTTGCCCTGGTCCAGCTGCGCTTCGATCACGGGCAGGCAGGACTTGGAGTAGATGGCGCAGAGGGGGTAATAGTACCAGCCGTCACGAACCGGCACGATGACGTCCGCGCCGCAGCCGATCTGTTCCATGAGGGCGTGGACCAGATTGGGCTGGAGGAACGGGGTGTCGCAGGCGGTGGTGAATACGAAGGGGGTGTCCGCCCCGTCCAGGGCCGCATGGATGCCGGTCAGGGAACAGCGGTGGTCGTAACGGTCGAGGGCGATGCGGTGGCCGAACTCGGTCAGTCCGTCGGGGTGTCTGGTAACGAGAAATATTTCCTCGAAAAGACCTTCCAAGGCCGTGATCACGTGGCGCAAAAGCGGCTGGCCGCCAAGTTCCACCAAGCCCTTGTTGCAGCCCCCCAGACGTTTGGCTTCGCCTCCCGCAAGGATCGCAGCGGATATTACTGGTACCGAGTTAACCATGCACCACCTTAGCCGGTTGGAGACTGCTTTGGGAAGGGAATCGGCGTAATATACTACCAAAGCATTAGGAAAATAGTCCTTTATGGTCGGAATGGAGGTTAGATATGTGGCCGCAGGAACGGTGAGGGATAATTCGTGCGACTGTAGCGTCATCGCGGCAGTCATGAAATATTGAACGCAACTTGCTGAAAACGTTTGATGCTTACTTTCTGGTGACCCAGCGTGAAAAAAGTGCCTTCTTGCGGAAAACTCCGTACGTGCTACATGGATGCCACGAGAACAAGGCCGGGCCGCACGGCACATCCAAGGAGATGAAAATGATACAATTCAAGGTTGACTCCGAGCGCTGCAACCAGTGTGAGGAATGTGTGCGCGATTGTCCCCGCGCCATCATCGAGATGAAAGAGGGTTTGCCAACGATAGCTGCCGACAAAGAAGAAATGTGCATCGGGTGTCAGCATTGTCTGACCATCTGCAAGCCGGGAGCCATTTCCATCCTGGGTAAAAACCCGGACGAGTCTACGCTGCTCAAGGGCAATCTGCCCTCGCCGGAGCAGATGGAGACGCTCATTAGGGGGCGGCGCAGCACCAGGCGATATAAGAACAAGAGTGTGGACCCGGCCACCATCAGTCATCTGCTGGAGGTCACGGCCAACGCGCCCACGGGCGTGAACAACATGGGCACCCTGTTCACCGTGGTGGACGACTTGGCGGTCATGGACAAGATTCGACGGGATTCATATGTATCTCTGGAGGGCCATGTGGATGCCGGGACTCTTCC
>JAHJKV010000342.1 GCA_018822065.1 Pseudomonadota bacterium | reverse complement strand
GAAGTCTGCTACGAGGATACCGACCATTATAAGCTCTACAAACAGTTCTTCGATGCCAGGGAATAGCTTTCGCCCGCCCCGTCACGACGAGCAGTCTGCGCCTCCTCTCTCCCCCAAAGACCGCCTGTAAACGTCTTCGACCCTCGCGTAAATCTTCGTCCAGGTGAACGGCGAAGCGATCTCGCGGACATACTCTTGGTCAGTCTGTCCGCCAGCCAGCACCTCCCCGATGCCTGCACGCAGGGCCGCAGCCAGTCGTTCCTCAAGCAGAGGCCAATCCTCCGGGTGGGGCCTGTCGATGGTCTTGAGCGCTGGCAGTTCCACCATGCGGACCATGGTCGGGTGCAGCGGCGTGAAGAGCTGGCGCGCCCCGGCCAGATCGGTGGTCACGATGCGACAGCCGCAGGCCATGGCCTCCAGCAACACCAGCGGAAGCCCCTCGAAAAACGACGGAAGCACAAAGATATGGGCCTGGCGCATCAGCTCTCCCAGGGCCGCGTGTGAAACCATGCCATGCACCGTGACCCGCTCTCCGAGGGCCTCGGCCAGTTCCAGACACTGCTGCTGTTCAGGGCCGCTGCCGCCGCCGGCAAGGTGGAGATGAAATGGCAGGTCCGCCAGTCGGCTCAGGCTCTTCAGGAGCCAGGGCACGCCCTTGGTGGCGTTCAATTTTCCGGCATAGAGCAACTGCAACGTCTGCGGATCGAGCGATTTTTCCCCTAAGTGGAAACAGCCCTCGTCATACCCGCCGCTGATCACGTCGATTTTGTCGGGGGCGATGCCGAACAGTTCGTGGATTTCACCCTTCTGGTCCGGGAACAGCGCGATAACCCAGTCCACGGCTTGCAGAGAATCCTTAAGCGAGTCGCTCAGCCCGGAACACTGTCGGTGCTGCCGTAGACAAGTTCCGTGGCAAGTGGTGACCAGGGGGATGCCCGGTGCCGCCTCCCGCGCTGCGGCCGTGGCGATCCACAAATGGTTGGTATGAAGCACATCCGGCGCAAAACGCGCCACGGCTCGGCGGGTCGCCTCGAAAAAAATGGCCCGGTAGCGGCCCACCTGCTCTGGCATCAGGCAGGAAAACACGCTGCTGGGATACGGCATGACATCGCTCATCCCGGCCACGGGAAAGTCCAGGTCCGCGCCGTCGAACCTGACCAGAAAACAGTGCTCCGGCTCCAGCAGGTCCGGCGGCAATTCATATCCGCCAGGCACACCAGCAAGGAGGAAGTTCGCATGCCCGCTGTTCCTGCTTTGCCGGATAATCTCCTGAAGATATTTGCCGCTGCCCGTAAAATCAGGCGTCTGGCTCAGGATATGGAGTATTCTCATTTCCAGGCAGGATAGCAGACCATCGCCCCAACCGGTAGCCCGCACCATTGCCCCACACAGTGGCACCGTCGATGAACATTGGAGCCAGTCACGTTCAGCGTCAGATGAAAAGATTGGGTCGAAATTTGCCTTCCTAAATAAAGCATTCCGGTTGCTTCGGTTCATTGTAGAGATTGAAAAGCCTTGCTTGGGCATCCTTTACAGGACCGGGTTTCATCATTCGTGCACCCTGAGGACAAGCCTTGATACAAGCACAGCACGTAATGCATTTCCCATGATCAACCACCGCGCTGTTATTCGAATCCACAGCCCCCATGGGACAAACTTCTGCGCAATGCCCACATTGCGAACATTGCTCATCGACTTCGATAAAATCAACATCCCATAACTCGGTAATTCCACCATAAGGATACGTACCGGGAACATCTACGACAGACAGCTGAAAAATTGATGCAGCAGAGTTCATTTTTTCCCGAATCTTCCTCCCAAACTCCGCTGCATGATTCTTATCCTCTTCATCAGGACGACCTTGCGCCGTTAGCATTCCGGAATCCGAGAAGGAGTGCTCCCCAATGTATGCTGCACCGGCGATGGGAATGCACCCGCGTTTCGCAACAACATCCTTCAATTCGAGCAGTGCGTTTTCATAGGCGCGATTGCCATAGACAACGACACAAACCGCCGGGGTATTGCTGGCTTGAATTGTATTCAACCATTCACCAAGCAAGGCCGGCACCCTTCCCATGTACACGGGAACGCCGAGGACAAGCAGATCATCTGCCGTGGTCACCAGTGCTTTGTTCCTTGCCGCCGGACTGGTGACATCAACAACCTCCATGCTGCCTGGATTGATACCTTTCACCACAGCCCGAACAACGGTTTCTGTTGTCCCGGTTGGGGAAAAAGCAAGCTCCTTATTTGAGATCCTTTATGATAAGCACAATACACAACCACACGGAATGGTCAATCCCTTAGCCATAATGCAATGGAAAGCCAGGGGGGGTCTTTCTGGCGAGAGGTCAACCGCACCAGTTCCACCCCTACCCCGCTTGAATATCTATACGGTCCGCACACTCCAAAGGTTGAGTTTTGGAATCATCATGCCCATATGGAGAGGTTTATTTTTACCCAACCTCGTTAAAGCAAGAGTTCCTTGGGGGGGTCAGGAGTCCCCCTTGAAAAGATGCGAGGAATATCTTGAAAGACAGGGGGAGGAGGACAGGACCGGGTCGGCACACTACGGGTAGATTCTGTGTACATCGTCTGGGGCGGTGCGATTACCAGGATCTCTTCCAGTACATGCAAATACTGGACACTTATCTCTAAGCATTATATTGAATGGTATGAAAAAAATAGCGTTGATATCACCTTATGAGGATATTTCGAGCTTGGGAGTGCGGACCCTGTCTGCCTATCTCAAAAAGAGAGGAATACATACATCCATCATTCACGTCATTCCCGTCATCGAACAAGAGCAGAAATATGTAAGAGCTCGTGACGATTCATACAACATTGAAGCTTTAAAAAAACTCATTGCTCAATTGGATCCGGATTTTGTCGGGGCCAGTTGCATGACAAACTATTTTCGTCGGGTTGCACGAATGCTCGATGAGCTTAGGGGGATGGTTCCTCTGAGGTTGATGGGTGGCATACATCCTACAATCCGTCCCGAAGAGTGTTTAGAGCACGCGGACATCGTGTGCCTGGGCGAGGCAGAAGAGACGCTTTTCGAATTGATACAGATTGGTGACACGTTGACAGCTAGCCGATTGCGCGCGGTAAAAGGTATTGGGTTTTGGGACGAAGGAAAGAAGGTGACAACAGAACTTCGTCCCCTTGTAGACGATCTGGACAAGTATCATCCTATTGATTTTTCTTTTTCTGACGAGTTTGTCATTAGCAAAGGAAAAACTGAACGAGTAAACATAAACAATGCTTTGCAATTGCTTCCGAAATTTCCATTCAACAAATCCATGTTCCGTTGTAACGCTTCGAGAGGATGTCCATTTTCTTGCTCATACTGTTGCAACAATACACTAAAAAAAATGTGGAAAGGCAATGGAAAATATATACGCTGGAGAAGTGTAGACAATGTCATAAATGAATTGATTTATGCAAAAGAAGCTATTTGTATTGAGAGTATAAGATTTATGGATGATTCATTTTTACACTTGCCTGTAGAATGGATTTCTGATTTT
>JAHJKV010000341.1 GCA_018822065.1 Pseudomonadota bacterium | reverse complement strand
TGCCGGTCATGGACGGCCTGGAAGCCACGATTGCCATCCGCAGCTATGAGCGCGAAAACCAGCGCCACCCAACGCCCATCTTCCTGCTTTCAGGCAATGACACCCCGGCAGAGATCACCCGTTATGCCAGGGCCGGCATTAATGCCTTTCTCCCCAAGCCCCTCGATCGCAGCGAGCTTCTCCAAGCCATCCTGACCCATACGGTCCAGCCCTAGAGCTTGCTCTTGAGCACGATGTCTGTGATCGGCCCCCGGCTCCGATCGCCCTTGAGAACCATATGGGCGTAATTCTTGTATCCTTTGAGCTTTTTCACCACCCAGTTGAGGCCATTGTTTGACTCGTTCAGGTAGGGATTGTCCACCTGGCGGGTATCTCCAAGGCAGATGCACTTGACGTTCTCCCCCATACGCGTGAGCAAGGCGCGAGTCTCCCCGCGAGAGAGATTCTGCATCTCGTCCACAATGACCACGGCATTCTCGATGTTCATGCCTCGGATGAAGGCAATGGGCTGAATGTCGAATTTCTTGGGGTTGAACTTGAGACGCTCCGTATCCGGCTCAAGGAAAATCCTGTTGGCCGGGCGGGCATCATGCAACTTCAGGCAGAGATCGTGGATGTAACGGACGTAAGGGAGCATTTTCTCTTCAATGTCCCCGGGCAAAAATCCCATCTTGGACCCAATCTCCACCACAGGTTTGACAAGGTAGATCTTTCGGTAGGGGTTGTCCTTCTTCTCCAACACCAGATAGAGCGCAGCCGCAAGGGCAAGGAAGGTCTTCCCGTAGCCCGCTTCGGACTGAATCGACACCAGGTCGATCCCCTCGTTGAGCATCAACTCCAGGGCCAGGTTCTGGTAGACGCTCCGTGGCTTGACTCCCCAGATTTCATGCTGGTAGCTGATCGGCTTCGGACCGGTGGCTCCGTTCAGAACCGGAGTGCCCTGATCCCAGGTAAAGGCGTTGAGTACCGGCTGTTCCCCCTCTTCCACAAACCCGGTGTAGAGCTGAGATTCGGACCGAAATGGCTCGGAATCCCGATAGCCCTCGCAAGGGATACCGAACACCCGTGCCTTGATCTGGAGGATACGGTCGTTGGTGATGAGGATCGGATCTTCCGGGCCGACATGAAGCACCTCTTTGAGGATGCGGTCGTCGAGGCACTCGTCGTTAAGATCCTGGGCAAAGTCTGGAGGGAAGACAGTAACATATTCATCGGCAAGGATGGCCAAAACCGCCTGGGCCACAATATGCCCGACCCTGGCATCCTTTTTCAGTTTGTCGAGTTCAGTGAGAACAGTATAGGGAACATAGACTTGGTTGTCCTGCCCATTTCTGAGCGTTGAGATGCACTTTGGGTTTTCGATCAGTACGTTGGTATCAAGAACGAAGTGCTTAACAGGCATGCGTTTCTTTCCGCCTCTGTTTGGAGTTGATTTCAGATTGCACCAACACATCTCGTATGCCGAAAGGCATCCGCCAACAGGGTCACGTATATCTTGGCAAAGCACCTCCAGAGTTTTATAAACATTTCTCTAGAGCTCTCACAGGCCAAAAAAAAAGAGGAAGCAGAAGTCTGTTCCAATTAGATATCAACCCTTGCTGTCTCTTGTCTATGGTCAATATTACATTTCATATAACCACCCAGGAAAAAAGAAAAACCGCCCAATTTTCAGAGGGCGGTTTCCAACTCAGAACTTAAAAAAACAGTTACATCAAGGGGTCCATGGCGGCTGCCAACTGCATGGCAATATCCTTGATATCGGCGCGGTAGGTTCCTGCCTTAATCTGCGCCTTGAGCAATTGAACACGCTCAGCACGTTCCTGGGCTTCCATGTTTTCTGGAGCCACGACCGAACCCTGAGCGTTTTCCATGATATTAAACGGTCTTTGATAGCCGCCTTGCTCGTTCGCACTCATCTGGTCTCCTTCTCCGAATGCCGAACGTTTCTTGTCGCATGGGGAGGGGTGTCCCCCCCCCATTCCCCCGTCCATGGAGTATTTTTGAACGAATTCCCTTTCGCTCAGCGGCCTCCTCCGAAGGCTCTTCCAAACAACGCCCAAAGGAATACTATGCGCCGCTGAAGGTATTATCGTCCGGTTTGAAAACATGCTTAGGCCTGGACGCATAATTTTTTCCACTGACATTCCAGCAAATTACACAATCAAATGCCGCAACTCTCCAAAACTTATACGCTTATTTGTTTCACTCTGCCCAAAGCTCGAAGCAAATGAAAAACGCCCCCGACAAATGTCAGGGGCGTTTGTTCATCAGAACACTGACCAGACTACTTGACTTCCTCAACCTCGTACCAGCCCGTGATACGGGCCAGGGCATGACGGTTGCGCTGACGTCCTTCGTCCGTGTCGTTACTGGCCTTGGGCTTGGAGTAGGAATAGCCCTCGGTATCGATCCTGCCAGCATCTATGCCCTTGTTCTTCACCAGGTAGGCCTTCATGGCGTTGGAACGGTTCAGAGAGAGGGTCACGTTGTATTCATACCCGCCCCGGTTGTCGGTATGGCCGACAATCAGCACTCGGGTATCGGGATTTTTCTTGAGCACTTCGGCCAGGTCATCCAACTCCGAATAATACTGCGGACGAATGTTGTACTTGTCAAAATCGAACTCAATATTGAGTTCCATGTCCACAGTCTTGAACTGCTTCTCCGGCTCCTGAGGACCGGCAGGCGGGAACTTGTGGACCGTGCGCAACCCCCAGCCCACATCCTTGACAAAATTCTCCAGGGCGATGGGATCGGTCAGCAGCGTTTCGGCCAACCGGACAAAGGAACAGGGGTTCACTTCTGCCAGATCTTCAACAACCCGGTGTTCGGCTTCAGTCTGGGCAAAACTGACAACATGGATACAGACATCAAACTGCGAGTAGAGGTGCCGAGCCATGGACAAAGGACGCTGCCCGGTATCATAGTCGCCGTCAGTGAACAAAATCACCGCCGAGGGACCCTTGCCTTCGGAAATCGGCCAGGCAAGCTCGAACAGCCCGTCTCCAATGGGAGTATCATCATCCCAAGTGGAACGCATGGATCGATGCATCACCGAACCTTTGGCGTCACTTATATCCACATCATCAACCGCCCGATCATGGGTGGCCATCAGGTAGTCATCAAGTTTTTGAAATTCCTTGAAGTCGGCAAACTGATACACTGCCGTCTTATAGCCCAATTCAGGCATGCGGTGTGCAATCCGCTTCATCAGATCTTTAGCAAGATCAAGCTTGTCCATGCCCGTTTCAGAATACGATTCTTTCATGGAATCCGATGTGTCGGCCACATAGAACACGTTGTTCACTTTTCGCACCACGACTTGCTCCGCCATTGCCGGCAGGGCAATGGACAGGAACAACGCGCTGACTGCGAGCAACAGTACGATTCTATCTTTACCCATCTTCACCTCCACGTCGATTACAAGCCTTCTAGCTCATGACACTCACTCTAGACAATGTCAAGAAATGCGCCATCCCACGCAGGATGGCAGTTTCACCTCGTTCCCTTCTGGACAAGGGGTACTGCTTGGGATATCATTCTAAGTTGATCGTCCAATGAAGAGGATACTTTATACTTTTTTTGATGCGATCGACTGAATCGGCTTATCTCGTCCCCAGACAACGGGGCCATGCACACACCTGGCCATCGCGCCAAACCTCTTTTCAGGAGCCTCACCCATGATGAAAAACACCTCGCGCCTTGTTTGCGCCATTGCCCTTGCCTTCCTGCTCACCGCCTGTTCCGGTGAATCCGCCAACAAGGGCGGCATCGCCGTCGTCGATGTCGCCGCTGTTCAGACGACCAG
>JAHJKV010000340.1 GCA_018822065.1 Pseudomonadota bacterium | reverse complement strand
TTATAGAAATGGTAGACAAAGAAGATGACGATGGCCTGGATCAGTTGGGAGACGAACATGGCGATCCAGATGCCGTCTGCCGACTGCATGGTCTCATGGCCGAGCCACCAGGCCAGCGGCAGGCGCACAAACCAGATGGCCATGCCGAAGATGCCCAGGTTGAGGATGGTGGCCCCGGCACCATTGAAGGCGCCGCCCAGGAGCATGGAGATGATCGTGAAGGGCACGGCGGCCATGTTCCAGGAAAGATAGCTTACGCCAGCGTCCTTGACGGCGGCGTCGGCCGCGAAATATCCGGTGACCGGTTCCACAAAGAGCCACAGGACCAGGGTGATGGCCCCGATGGTGACCATGCCGATGGCCAGGATGCGGTAGCCGAAGCGCTTGGCCTCGTCTGGTTTGCCTGCGCCGAGCCAGTGGCCCACCAGGATGGAGGCGGTCATATTGAAGGCAAAGGCGGGCAGGAAGAGCAGGGCCTCGATGCGGTTGCCCACGGTGAGCCCGGCCAGGACCACGTTGGCGGCCTCGCTGCCGATGGGCAGCGACGAGGTCAGGGCGAAAAGCACCAGATAACCGGAGTTCCAGACCATGGACATCAGGGCCGAGGGCCAGGCTACCTTGAAGATATAGGGCGTGGCGCGGCGCACCCAGCGCCAGGGAGCGAAGCTCGCCCGGGAGACCAGTCCCTGGCGCATGAGTTGCGTCAAGTTCAAGAGCGACCCGCCAGCAATGGCCGCAAAGGTGGCCCAGGCCATTCCCTTGTAGCCGAGGTTGGGCATGCCGAACCAGCCCAGGCCGAAACCCAGGTCGCCGATGGCGTTGAGCACGGTGATGAGCACCATGGTGTAGAGGGGCTGCATGACCTGCTTCTGGGAGCGGAAGATGGCGTTGGTGATGAGCAGCAAGTAATAAAACGGGGTGACCAGGAGGTAGATTTCCAGGAAATAACGTGTGATGTCGCGAATTTCCGGATTGACCTGCAAGGCGTCGAGCAGGGTCCCACGGATGGGGAAACTTAAGGCCATAATGAGAAAGCCCAGGCCCAGAGCCAGCAGCAGCACCAGGCCCACGTAGCGTTTGACCCGGACCGTCATTCCCGCGCCAACGGACTGGCTGATGGCGGCCACAGCACCATTGGCCATGGCGATGGCCACCACCAGGAAGAACATCATCACCTGGCTGATCATGCCCAGGGCGGCCTGGACCTGGGCGTTCAGGATGCCTGCCACCTTGACGTCCACGGCACCGATGAGAAAATGGAAGACCATCATCAGCACCTGGGGCCAGGCCAGCACCCAGATGGTGCGGTAAGGGTGCAGGGACATGTTTTTGTCGGAGGGTGTCAATCAAGGCTCCGGGCGGCTTGAGGGCGGTTGCAACAAGGCTGCCGCTGCTTTGCCGGTTATTGGTCGGTTCGTTGTTGATCTGATGAACCCAATTCATATAGGCATGGGAATGGGCTTGCCAAGGGGGGTAATTAAAAAAACAGGGTTTTCAGGACGCCCAGTTCAGGCTATTATTGTGAATACGGAGGAACACATGGCACAGACTAGACTTGGTATCAGGCTCTGGATCGAGGGAGAGGACGGCACACTGGTCAGTTCTGGTCGGATGCGTCTGCTGGCGCTCATCGACCAACTCGGTTCTCTGAACAAGGCCGCCAAGGAAATCGGCATGTCCTATCGCCGCGCCTGGGGACGCATCCAGGAGACCGAGGAGCGGTTGGGCGAGCCGGTCGTGGTCCGCTCCCGTGGCCGAAAGGGCTATGAACTCACGGAGTTCGGCCGACAGTTGCTTGCCAGTTGGGAAGAATTTCGCAGCGACGTGAGCGCCTATGCCGGCAAACGAGCCGACGCGATGCTCCCCTGGAACGTGAAGCTCAAGCAGCGGGGGGGGAAGGGTTAGCTTGCCAGTCCCACCTGATCTGCCACCGAAGTGATGGCGTCGATGCTGAGTTGGAAGAATTCACCTAGGTCCAGGCCGATCTTTTCACATTCCCGAATGGTATCGCGGTTCACCGCCGCAGCAAACGCCTTGTCTTTCATCTTCTTTTTCAATCCCTTAGGCTCCATTCCCTCCATGCGCGTCGGGCGCACCAGGGCGCTGGTATGGATCAGTCCGGTGACGGTCTCGCCGCAGCGCAGGGCAAAGTCCAGCTCAGCCTCGGGCTGGTTACCGTTGGATTCGTTGTGCCGTTTGATGGCCTCCACCGCTTCCTGGGGGAGCCTGCCCTGCAACAGGTCGGCGCTG
>JAHJKV010000339.1 GCA_018822065.1 Pseudomonadota bacterium | reverse complement strand
TGGCCCCGAAATCCTTGAGCAGCATGACCTGGCGACGGGTGGCCCCGCCTGAGACCGGGATGGTGGTCGCGCCGACTCGCTCGGCGCCATAGTGCGCGCCCAGACCGCCGGTGAACAGGCCGTAGCCGTAGGCGTTGTGGATTATGTCCTTGGGGCCCAGGCCGCAGGCCATGAAGCAGCGCGCCATAAGGTTCGACCAGGTGTCGATGTCTCTTTGGGTGTAGCCGACCACCGTGGCCTTGCCCGTGGTGCCGGAGGAGGAATGGACGCGAACGATGTTGTCCATGCTCACGGCGAACAGGCCGAAGGGGTAGTTGTTTCGCAGGTCCTGCTTCTCGGTGAAGGGCAGATGCTGCACGTCGGAGAGGGTTTTGATGTCCTCGGGCTTGATGTTCTTTTCGTCAAATTTCTTTTTGTATGCCGGGACGTTGTTGTACACCCGTTCGCACAGGGACTGCAGTCGTCTGAGTTGCAGCTTCTCCAGGTCCTCGCGGGGCAGGGATTCATTGACCGGGTCGAATAGCATTGCCTTTCCTCCTCAATGAGTGATGCGAAAAAAAACCGCGAGCAGGACTCGCGGCTGGCTGGCGTTTTTTGCGCCGGTCTAGGCCGCGTGTCTGTGTAGCCCCCAAAAGGGCCAGGTAAAGGGCAGACATGCAACGGAAAAGACTGGACACATTTTCATACACGGAAGATGCCCGAGAACACTGTTTGCGTCAAGACCCGTCACTGTTCCAGACCGGTGCTGATGGCAATTATTCCAGAGTACCGGAAATCATCCGTCGAACCTTGCCCAGGGAAGCGAATCATGCCAGATTCAGGACATGCAAAAACGAGCCATCCTGCTTTTGACGCTCATCCTCTTGGCGGTCTTCATGGTCCAGCCTGCCTTGGGAATCTGTCCCTCTGTCGGTGTTGCTGTGGAGCGCATCTTCGCCTGCTGGGATCATCTGCTTGAAGCCCATGTCATTGACGGGCTGGTGGACTATGGCGAGATCAAAAAAGACCGCGAAAAGCTCGATGATTACCTGGAATTTTTGGCCAGTATGGACCCGGCGGCCATGGACCGGCAAGAGGCGCTGGCCTTCTACATCAACCTCTACAATGCCGTCAGCATCCGGTTGATCGTGGATCAATACCCGGATATTGGCTCCATCAAGGACCTCGGTTCCTGGTTCACCACGCCTTGGGAGCTTCCGGTTGTCCCCCTGGAAGGAAGGATGGTCACTCTTGATCACATCGAGCACGAGATCATCCGCCCCACCTTCAAAGACCCGCGCGTGCATTTTGCCCTCAATTGCACGGCCCTGTCCTGTCCGCCGCTTTTGAACCAGGCCTTTGACCCGCTCCGACTGGACGAACAGCTGGATCAGGTCACCCGGACTTTTCTGAACGACCCGGCCCGCACCTGGCTCACGGGTGATACACTCCACCTGAGCCGTATTTTTAAATGGTTCGCAGAAGATTTCGCCGACCCGGTCGCCTTTGTGCGCGGCTATGCCGAGGGCGAGTTCAAGGCCCGTCTGGCTGCCTTGGGCGACACGATCAAGGTGCGCTATCAGGAGTATGACTGGTCCCTGAACGACCAATCAGCGCGGCCCTGACTGGCTGGCAGAGAGATGCAGGCCCGACCGGCTCCAGGTTTTTTGACCTGCGTCATTGACTTGCTGGGTACAGTTCCTATCTTGGACAGAATGAAACCTCATCAGGAGAACCTCAATGATTGATATGACCGATGCGGCAAAGGCCAAGATCGCAGAATACTTCCAGGGCAAAGACATCGAACCCGTGCGCATTTATCTGGCCATGGGCTGCGGTGGCGCTCAGCTCGCCCTCGCTTTGGATGCGGCCAAAGACACCGATGAAGTGGCAAAGATCGGTGACTACTCCGTGGTCGTGGACAAAAAGCTCTACGAGGAAGGCAAGACCTTCACCATCGACGCGAGCCCCATGGGCTTTGCCGTCGAATCCGACCTGGTCATGCCCGAAGCCCCGTCCGGCACGGGGAGCTGCGGCTCCTGCTGCGGCGGCTGCGGCTGATCCTGGACAGACGTTGTTCTAAAAGGCCTCGGTCCTCGCGTATCATATACGCTTCGGGCCGGGGCCTTTCTTGCGTCGTGCCAACAGCGCGTTTGTGGCTTGGTCATAAACACGGCGCATGTGCCATTCGGGCGGATACAGGTGCCGACGACTGCCTTTATGCGCTTCCTTTATTGCCCTGCCTGTCCAAATCCCGTATTCATATTTGAATACTTGGAGGAACGCATGGACTTCAAACAACTCGTTGCCACGACACGCAGCACCCGCCGTTTCGACGAATGTCGGGCCATCTCCATGGCCGAATTGGAAAGCCTGGTGGACCTGGTCCGTCTGTCCGCCTCCGCAGGCAACCTGCAACCACTGCGCTACATGCTGGTCACGGATTCGAAGACACGCGCCAAGGTATTTTCTACCCTGGGATGGGCCGCCTACCTGCCTAAATGGGCCGGGCCGGAGGAGGGCGAACGCCCCATGGCCTACCTGGTCCAGTGCATGGTCACTGCCATCGGCAACAACGCCCAGGTGGACGCGGGCATCCAGGCTCAGACCCTCCTCCTCGGAGCGCGGTCCACGGGCATTGCGGGCTGTGTCTTCGGCAGCGTGAACCGCGACAAACTGGCCGAGGTCGTCGATCTGCCCGAGACCTGCGAAATTCTCTACGTCATCGCCCTGGGCGCTCCCGGCGAGCCAGTGGTGGTCGACGAGCTTGCGCCCGGCGGCGACATCAAGTATTGGCGGGACGCCGACGGCACGCACCATGTGCCCAAGCGAACCCTGGAAGAGCTCATTCTCTCCAGGTATGGAA
Organism: Pseudomonadota bacterium; assembly: GCA_018822065.1. Lineage (GTDB taxonomy): Bacteria > Desulfobacterota > Desulfovibrionia > Desulfovibrionales > Desulfovibrionaceae > JAHJKV01. The sequence continues at coordinate 934 of JAHJKV010000339.1, read as the reverse complement.
ACGACAAGGAACCAATGTGAAAAAGAATACCAAGTTCAATTCGATGGCAAGCGAAGAGAAAACCCGCCTCCTGGCTGGTTGGCTTTACGAGAAGCAGGCCACCGACATCGTGGCCCTGAATGTGGCCACCATCTGCTCCATCACCGAGTGCATCATCGTGGCCTCCGCCCGAGGCGCGCGCCATGCCCAAGCTCTGGCCGACGCCACCATGAAGCGTGCAGGCGAGGAGAGCCTCGAGTTTCTGTCCGTGGAAGGCTACCAGAACGGCGATTGGGTGCTCATGGATTTCAACGACGTGATCATTCATATCTTTCAGTCAGAGGTACGCTCTCTCTACAACATAGAAGGCCTTTGGAGTGAGGGCGGAAGCCTGGAACTGGGGCTGCCTAAGGATGACGACTGATGACCACGACTCGGACGTTGCTGTTGATCCTGGATGGCTGGGGCATCGCCCCCACCAGCGACGGCAATGCAGTCTCCTGCGCCAAGACGCCCAACCTGGATCACCTTTTCGCCACCTATCCCCACACCCGGCTCAAGTGCGCCGGACGCGCCGTGGGACTGCCGGACGGCTTCATGGGCAACTCCGAGGTCGGTCACATGAACATCGGCGCTGGGCGCATCGTCTACCAGGACATGACCCGCATCGACCTGGCCCTGGAGCAGGACACCCTGAAGGACAACCGCGTCCTGGCCGACCTCATGCAGGCCGCCAAACTGGCCGGGGGCCGTCTGCACTTCATGGGGCTCTTGTCCGACGGCGGCGTCCATTCCCACCAGAATCATCTCTACGCCCTCATCGAGCTGGCCAAGGCTCGCGGGGTGGAGGTTCTGGTTCATTGTTTCCTGGATGGCCGCGACACCCCGCCCAGCTCTGGTGCTGACTACCTGCGCCAGCTTGTGGATTTCATCAGCCGTACGGGCTGGGGACAGA
>JAHJKV010000338.1 GCA_018822065.1 Pseudomonadota bacterium | reverse complement strand
GGCCGTGGCCTCCAAACGGGGCCTCAAATCCACCACCGTCTGGGAACATCTGGCTCAGGCCGTGGGCCATGGCTTGGTCCAGGTGGAAGCGGTGGTCGACCTACCGTCGGAACTGGTGGCGCGTACCCGGAAGGTCTGCCACGAACATGCGACCCAGGGGATACTGCAAGTCACCCCCGTGCATCAGGCCCTGGAAGGCGAGGTGGATTTCGAGCGCCTGCGGGTATTCATGGCAGAAGCCAAGGCCGCTGGACTGGTCGGAAAAACCGGGACCTAGGGTCGCGCTGGGCATGGATAGAGAGGCGGTTCAGGTCGGGAAGGTCCGCTATGCGCAGGGGATGTTCTGGCTGTCTTCTGAGTCCTGATTCGACAGGGCGATATCAATGAAGAAGGTCTGGCGGTGGCCGCCGGGCAGGTTGAGGATAACCCGGCTGGAATGAATCACGGCAGTGGTGCCGTCCTTCTTCACCAGGGTCATGGTGGAGTTTGTCATGTGTTCGTTTTGTGCGGACTGGCCTTGAAAGGTTTCCTCCACCTCCGCTTGCGAATGGTCCGGGATGAACAGCTCCATGAACGTCTTGCCCAGCGCTTCCTTGCGGCTGAACCCGTAGAGGGCCTCGCAGTCCGTGTTCCAGAATACGGTCCGTCCCCGCTCATCGTAGCCATGGACGGCCAGAGGCAGGGATTCGAACACGGAATGAAATTTCCCCTGGGTTTCGAAGAGAATCCGCTCGGCCTCCGCCGTGGTCTGCAGTTGGCGTAGCACGAGTCCAAAGAGCAGTATGGCAGTGACCAGAACGAAGAACCAGCCTTTGACGGTCTGGAGGCTTGCCTGAGTATCGGGGTTTGAAACAAGGATTTCCAAGGCCCGGTCGGAAAAAAGAATCCACAGGCCACCGACCACGGCGTAGATGAGCGCAATGCGAATGGCGGAGTGAAGATAGCGTGTATTCAGGGCGAACATGTTTACACTATGCATGTCAACGACTGAAATGCCAATGGCAGGATGTCAGCTTTCTCAAAAAAAACATGGCGGGCTGTTTTGTCTCCCGGAGGGGATGTCTCGTATGGGCGGGCTATTGGATGTCGACCAATGACAGATCGAAAGGGTTGTGGGGCAGCGTCTTCGGCGTCTAAGCGCTCCAGCAATCGTCGGGGTCGCCATCGTCTTCGGGGGCGACTCCGAGCTCTTCGCTCTTGAGCACCCGCCGGAGCAATTTACCGCAACTGGTCTTGGGCAGTGATTCCCGGAATTCGATCGCCTTGACCACGGCCACCGGGCCAAGTTCGCCCCGCACGTGTTCCTTGAGTTCTTCGATGAGTTCGTCCGTGGGGTCGTAATCGTCCCCCAGGACGACAAAGGCTTTGGCCGCCTCGCCCTTGATGCGGTCGGCAATGCCGATGATGGCCACCTCGACCACGGCCTTGTGGGAGACGAAGGCCCCTTCCAGTTCGGCAGTGCCGATGCGGTGCCCGGCGATGATCAGCACGTCGTCGGCCCGGCCCTGAATCCAGATGTAGCCGTCCTCGTCCTTGCGGGCCGCGTCTCCCGCGAAATAGGCTCCTGGAACCCGGTCCCAGTAGGACCGGTAGGCATCCGGGTCGTCCTCAATGGCCACCATCATGGCTGGCCAGGGCTTGGTGATGACCAGGAAACCGGTTTTCCCGGGGGGAACGGGCTGGCCCTGGCGGTCCACCACCTCGGCTTCGACGCCGGGCAGGGGTCGGGCCACGCTGCCGGGTTTGAGCGCGGCCACGGGCAGGGGCGAAATCATGAACATGCCGGTTTCGGTCTGCCACCAGGTGTCGAGCACGGGGCAGGCATTGCCCCCGACATGTTTGTGAAACCAGTCCCAGGTCACGGGGCTGATAGTTTCCCCCACCGTGCCGAGCAGTCGCAGGCTGGTCAGGTTGTGCGACTCGGGATATTGGGTCCCGTGGCGCATGAGCATGCGGATGGTGGTGGGCGGGGTATAGAGGATGCTCACCCCGTAGCGCTCGACAATGGACCAGAGCCGGTCCGGCTGCGGGTAGTTGGGGTGGCCTTCGTAGAGGACGGCGGTGGTTCCGGCCAGGAGCGGGCCATAGATGGCGGCCGTGTGGCCGGTGATCCAGCCCGTGTCCGCCGCGCACCAGAAAATATCCGTGGGCTTGATGTCGAAAACGTCCCGGAAGGTGCGGTTCACGCCGACCATATAGCCGCCGTGGGCATGGACGATGCCCTTGGGCTTGCCCGTGGTGCCGGCGGTGTAGAGGACAAAGAGCGGGTCGGAGGCGTCCATGACTTCGGTGGAGGCCTGGGTGCGCTCCCGCCGGACCAGTTCCTCATACCAGAAATCGCGACCGCTGGAGATGTCCACCTCCTGGCCGGTGCGCCTTACCACCACCACGGACTCGACCGAGTCCGCGTCGAAGAGCGCCCGGTCCACGGTGTCCTTGAGGCGCACGACCCTTCCGTTGCGGTAGAAGCCGTCAGCGGTGATCACCACCTTGGCGTCCGAGTCGGCGATGCGGCCCCGCAAGGCCTTGGCCGAAAACCCGGCAAAGACCATAGAGTGCACGGCCCCGATCTTGGCTGAGGCGAGCATGGCAAAGACGGTTTCGGGCAGAGGTGGCATGTAGATGACCACGCGGTCCCCCTTGCCGACGCCCAGTCCCCGCAAGGCATTGGCGAAGCGGTTCACCTCGCGGTTCAGTTCGAAATAGGTGTATTTTCGGGTGTCGCCGGGTTCGCCTTCCCAGATGAGCGCGAGCTTGTTCTTGTTCACGGTCAGGGTGTGACGCTCCAGGGCGTTGTGGACGATATTGCAACGCGCGCCCGCGAACCAGCGATAGAAGGGGGCGTTGTCCTCATCGAGGACCGTGTCCCATTTGCGGAACCATTCCAGTTCGTCAGCCGCATCCTCCCAATACCAGAGCGGATCGTCGGTCGCGGCCTCTCTCAGCTCCGCCACCTGGGCGGGCTTCAGATTGGCTTCAACCACGAACTGCGGCAGGGGTCTAATGACCCGCTCCTCGAAAAGGAGCTCATCCGCAATGCTTCGATCCATGTCTATTCAACCCTTTGGCGGCTGGCCGCCTTTTTCACTGTTGCCGTTGTTCCACAGTTCCTGTCAATATGCGCCATATATTCGGCCAATGGCAGGGGCATTGAGGTAAACGGTCAGAACCCCAATATCTGTTTCAGTTTCGCTATCCTGCGTCTGGAAATGGGCAGCTCGATGCGCGTGCGGCCCGCGGTGCGAAGCATGAAGTTCGAGCCAGGCAGGCTGGCGATCTCCGTGACCATGTCCAGGTTGACCAGGAATTTGCGGTGCACCCGGAAGAACCGGTGCGGGGCCAGGCGGTCCTCCAGGTTCTTGAGCCGGTGTGAGGTCAGGAATTTCTGTCCGCTGGTGTGAACGTAGGAGTAGTCCTCGTAGGCCTCTATGAAGATGATCTGGGTGTAGGGAATCAGGATGGTCTTGCCATCCTGGTTCACGGCCAGCTTCTCGATCTCCGGGTTCTGGGCGCGGGAGAAATCCCAGGCTGTCTTGAGGGCGGCCAGGAAGTCCTCCTGCTCGTCCTCGTTCAAGGGCAGCCGGACCGTGTGCTCGTCCGTGCGCTCGCCGCCAGAGCCAGGGTCTTCCCAGTCCGAGGGCTCGGGCACCTCGCGGAAGCGCGTCTTGAAATCCTTGAGCTTGTCGATGGTGGTGTCCAGACGATCATCGTCCGCCGGCCAGATGAGGTAATCCAGGGCACCGAGCTCAAAGGCGGCATAGGCCTTCGATTCGTTGTCTGAGATGAAGATGAGCGCGGGCCGGTCCTTGCGCCCTTTGAGCATTTGGGCCAGTTCGATGCCCGAAACCCCGTCGGGCAGGTCGAGCCCCAAAAACACGGCCCCATACTTGACGTGCTCCAGAAGTTCCAGCGCCTCGAAGGCGGTCACAGCCTCGCCCAGCACCTGCAGAAAGGATTCCTCCGCGAGCTTGTGTCGCAGGGAAGTCCGGACTTCCGGGTCCGGGTGCAGGAGCAGGGTCTTGAGTTTGGCCATGGGACAGCGCTACCGGTTAAGATACGAATTTATCACACCTTGTAGCCTGTTTGGTTCTGCCACGCAAGAACCGCAAACCCGCCTGGTGCATTTGCAACACCGCCGCACTTTGCGTAGAACTCTTTCATGAACGAGTCCCCCGGAGGCCGAGTGGCCGTCATCTCCGACATCCACGCCAATCTTGAGGCGCTCTCCCGCGTGCTCGACGACATAGATGCCCTGGGCATCATGGAGATCGTCAGCCTGGGTGATGTGATCGGTTACGGGCCGGACCCGCAGGCCTGCGCGGACATCCTCCGCCAACGCGGCATTCCTTCCACCTTGGGCAACCATGAACAGGGGTTGCGTCCCGGCCAGTGCCCCACGGACATGAATCCCGTGGCCCGCGACGCCCTCAGTCGCACCGCCTGCATGCTGGACGAGGACACCGCCGCTTCTCTTCGTGCATTGCCCCGGAGCCTGGAACGAGGCGGCTGCCATTTCG
>JAHJKV010000337.1 GCA_018822065.1 Pseudomonadota bacterium | reverse complement strand
GCGAATATGTCATCGGCGGGGTCAAGACCACCATCCCCTTGCACCGCCAGATTCTCAAACAGCGTGAGTTCCTGGATTCCCAGTACGACACGCGATTCGTCGACACCCACAAGGATGAACTCCTGCAGTACTGGGACGAGGGGCGTGACTCCTTCAAGCTCTGCCGTCTCATGGCCCAGATTTCAGCCAAGGGCTACAATGAATTCGTGCAGCTTGGCGAATACCGTGGACGTGCCGACAAGCGCCTGGGGCGGTTCAACTTTATCAAGCCCGCAATCACCGAAACCGATTTCCAGCCCCGAATCACCCGCGGCATGGACCGGACCGCCATCCTGGACGCCCTGCGCGAGGACCGCGAAAAAGGCATCATCCAGCTGACGGATACCACCACCCGGGATATCACCCAGTCCAACTCCGGAAACCGTTTCCGTCTGGCCGAAGACCGGCTCGTCGGACCCTATCTGGACAAGTGCGGCTTCTTCTCCCTGGAGAACGGAGGCGGCGCCCACTTCCACGTGGCCATGCTTGCGAACATGACCTATCCCTTCACCGAGGCCAAGGAGTGGAACCAGTTCGCCCCCGATACCTTGAAACAGATCCTGATTCGTTCCACCAACGTTCTTGGCTACAAGCCACAGCCCAAGAACGTGATGCGACTTACGGGCGAAATGATCTGCGATCACTACGAGATTATCCGTTGTTTCGACTTCCTCAATCATGTCGAAAACATGCGTCCATTTGCCGAAGTGGCCCTTTCCTCGAAAATGAATATCTTCGAGCCCGCGCTCTCCATGAGTTGGGCAAAGGGCTTTGACGTTGATTATTATATGAACGTGACCCAGGAAATTTTGGAAATGTGCGCCGACGTGGCTGGCGTTTCCAAAAAGAAGGTCTCGAAGATGGTCATCTTGGGGCTCAAGGACATGGCTGGGGTCTGCCCACCGCGTTTCATGCGCGAACTGGTGACCAAGCTGCGCACTACCTACCCGGAACTGGTCCTGCACTACCATCGCCACTACACCGACGGACTGTTCGTGCCCTCCTGCGGCGCGGCGGCCGAGGCAGGGGCCCATATCCTGGATGTGGCCATCGGGTCCACGGTTCGCTGGTACGGCCAGGGCGATGTCCTGTCTACTGCCGCGTATCTGGAAGGCGAGCTTGGGCTCACGACCCATATCGACAAAGAAGCCATCCGGGCTACCAACTTCGCCTGCAAGCAGATCATGCCCTACTACGACCGCTACGTCTCTCCCTACTTCCAGGGCATTGACTATGATGTTGTGGAGCACGGCATGCCTGGCGGGGCCACCTCTTCCTCCCAGGAAGGGGCCATGAAGCAGGGCTACATCCACCTGCTGCCACATATGCTCAAATACCTCTCCTTTGCTCGTAAGATCGTGCGCTATCACGATGTCACCCCCGGTTCCCAGATCACCTGGAACCAGTCGTTCCTGAACGTGGTAGGTGCCTTTAAGCGGGGTGGGGAGGATGAGGTACGCCGACTCCTGTCCATCATGGAAAACGTGACCACCGTGGAAGAGAGCGCACTCAGCGGCCAGGAGAAGGCCGCACGGTTGGACATCTACCGCGACTCCAACGATGCCTTCCGTGACCTGCTCCTGGGCAAGTTCGGCAAGCTGCCCTTGGGCTGGCCAGCCGACTGGGTCTATGAATCTGCTTTTGGAGCAGAATGGGAAAAGGCCAAGGAGCTCCGCGTCGAGGATTCACCGTTGCTGACTCTTCAGGATGTGGACTTTGAAGCTGAGCGCGCTGCCCTGCATGAGCAGATCGGACGCGAACCTTCCAAGGAAGAGTTTGTACTCTACTTAAACCACCCGGCCGATGCCATCAAGACCATCAAGCAGAAGATGGAGTTCGGCAATGCCAACAATATGCCCATCGACGTCTGGTTCGAAGGTGCTCGCAAGGGTGAGGAAGTGCTCTTCACCGGCGATTGCGGCAAGCCCCACCGTTTCGAGATTCTCGACATCCCGGAACCTGATGGCAACGGCATCAGCGACATTCGCTACATCTACGATCACGAGCGGCTTCAGCATCAGGTGAAATTGTCCGAAGCCAAGGCTGGAGGGAAGAAGAACCTCGCCATGGCAGATCCGAATAACCTCGACCACATCGGAAGCCCTTCGACCGGAGACCTCTGGATTACCTACTTCAAGGCCGGCGATATCGTCAAAAAGGGCCAGGAGATATTCAATATCTCCATCATGAAGCAGGAAAAGGCAGTGCTCGCGCCCAGGGACGGTATCATCACCCGGGTTGTCAAATCTGCCAACTTCCAACAGGACAAGAAAATGGTCCCGGTGGTGGAAGGGGAGTTGATTCTCGAGCTTGGTGCTCCGCCAAGACTGTGCGAAGAATGCGGTGATGCGATCCAAGCCGAGGACTGCAAGTTCTGTCCGCACTGCGGTTGCAAGCGCTAGATCGACCTATGGTTTGATTGGCGGCGACTCAGACTGGGTCGCCGCCTTTTTCGTTGAATATATGGATGTTGCATGATATATATTTGTAGTGAATATTTTAATATCAATTTATTGAGCTACAGTGATGCATATTTGAATCATTACTCAAGACAAAGGTAATAAGATGAAAAAAATGAAGATTTTCGTACTGTTTGTAATGGTGGTGATTCTTGCTTCAGGAT
>JAHJKV010000035.1 GCA_018822065.1 Pseudomonadota bacterium | reverse complement strand
TCATCGGCGAATTCATCTTCACCCTGGCCATGGCCCTGAAGTGCTACCCTTTGCCCGCAGGCGGATTGCTGGCCTTGGAAGCGGTCTTCCTCAAACTCACCAGCTCGGAAACTGTCTATGAAGAAGCACTGAACAACTTCGAGGTCATCCTGCTGCTGATCTTCATGGTGGCGGGCATCTATTTCATGAAGGATCTCCTTCAGTTCGCCTTCACCCGAATATTGACCAAGGTGAAATCAAAAACCGTGATTTCACTCTTGTTCTGCTTTGCCGGTGCCTTCCTCTCCGCCTTCCTGGACGCGCTCACGGTTACTGCGGTGATTATCGCCGTGGCCTACGGGTTTTATAATGTCTATCATCGCTATGTTTCCAGCGTGAACAGTGGTGGCGGTCATGACCTTCAGAGCGAAGATTCGCTCAAGGAGATGGCCCGCGAGGATCTCAAGCAGTTCAGGGGCTATCTGAGAAACCTGATGATGCATGGCGCTGTGGGCACGGCCCTTGGCGGCGTGTGCACCCTGGTGGGCGAGCCTCAGAACCTGCTCATCGGCGCAAAGATGGGTTGGCATTTCCCCGAGTTCTTCATCAAGGTCGCTCCCATTTCCATGCCCGTGCTCATCGTCGGGCTGTTGACCTGCATTCTGGTCGAGCAGTTCAAGCTTTTTGGATACGGCTTCCAGATTCCGGGCAACGTCAAAAGCGTGCTCACGGAAGAGGCCAGCAAACGGGACGCGGCCCTGGGTGCTATTGGAAGGGCCAGACTGCTTATCCAGGCCTGTGCCGCGGTCTGGCTGATCGTCGCTCTTGCCTTCCACCTGGCAGCCGTTGGTTTGGTGGGCCTTTCCGTCATCGTGCTTTTGACCGCCCTGTGCGGTGTCACCGAAGAGCACCAGATCGGGAAGGCCTTTGAAGAGGCTCTGCCTTTCACGGCCCTGCTCGTGGTCTTTTTCTCCATCGTGGCTGTCATCCACGACCAGCATCTGTTCAAGGGGATCATCGAGCTCGTATTGAGTCTGGAAGGACGGGAACAGTTGGTGGCCTACTACACGGCCAACGGCCTGCTCTCTGCCATATCTGACAACGTCTTCGTGGCTACAGTGTATATCAACGAGACCCGGGCCCATTACGTTAACTGGCTTGGTACTATCGACGGCGTGGGTGATGTCATGTGGGAAGGCGCCAAGCTGACCAAGGAAACCCTCATGAGTGTCTTGACCAATCCCAATGTGGACAGGTCCGCTGAGGTACTGGCTCTGCTGCCGCCCGAGAGCGGTGTGGCTATCACCAAAGGGATGGAACACTTCGATTCTCTGGCCGTGGCTATCAATACCGGAACAAACATTCCCTCCGTGGCAACGCCCAACGGCCAGGCAGCCTTCCTCTTCCTGCTCACCTCGGCCCTGGCCCCGATCATCCGCCTGTCCTACATGCGCATGGTGGTCCTGGCATTGCCGTACACCATCACCATGTCCATAGCTGGCTTCATCGCCACCTGGTACATGCCCGAAACCGAAGCCTGGCTGGTCTCGATCTTCGGCGCGATGCACTAGCCGACCGGTTCACCGAAAGAAATCAAGAGACCCCCTCCCGCGAGGGGGTCTCTTTGTGCGAAAAGAAAAGGGGGTCAGGCCGGGGAGAGGACCAGGTCGATGTTCATCTCGGTTCGGGCGGCTTCGATGAACTCCAGCACCTCACGTTCCTGGTCCGGGCTGAAGCGGAGCAAGAGGACGGCGGCCCGGCGGTCCACCATGGTGAAGATCGCTAGGTTGTCATGGGCCTCCAGCAGAAAGCGGAACAGGGCGATGTCGCGCGGGGCTAGGCGCAGATAGAGCCGGGCCGAAACCGTGCGTGGCGGCGCAACGAACTGGCGGCGTTTTTTCCGTTTCTTTTGGGGAGTGTTTGCCATGGCCGGGATATGGGCCGGGAAGTGCCGCGCTGTCAAGGTTGCTGGCGGTGGGCTGGGGAAACCGCGGTCTGTAAAGCCCTTGACTTCTCACCTTCAAGCAGGGATGAATGGACTCTCCCCATTCAGGACCGTCGGTGCACCTTTGGGCGTGCAAGGGGTCATCAGGCGACACCGGAGGGCGTCGCCACACAACACTTTCGGAGAACACATGTCATATTCCACACAGATGGACGCTGCCCGCAAGGGCATTACCACCAAGGCCATGCAGACCGTGGCCGCCAAGGAAAATATTCGGGTTGAAGACCTGATGGCGAAGATGGCCGTTGGCCGAAACATCATTCCCAGCAACAAGAACCATACGAGTCTCGACCACGAAGGCGTGGGCGAGGGGTTGCGCACCAAGATCAATGTCAATCTCGGCATCTCCAAGGACGCCCAAGATCTGGATCTGGAAATGAACAAGGTCCGCCATGCACTCGATCTCGGAGCCGAGGCGATCATGGACCTCTCCTGCTACGGCAAGACCCGAGAGTTCCGCACCAAACTGGTCAAAATGAGCCCGGCCATGATCGGCACCGTGCCCATGTATGACGCCATCGGTCACCTGGAAAAAGATTTGAAAGACATCACCGTGGACGAGTTTTTCCAGGTGGTGGAGCAGCATATACTCGACGGCGTGGACTTCCTGACCATCCACGCGGGCCTCAACCGCCGCGCTGCCGAGCGGGTGAACAAGGACGAGCGCCTGACCCGCATCGTTTCCCGGGGCGGCTCCCTCCTCTTTGCCTGGATGAAGCTCAACGACAAAGAGAATCCCTTCTTCGAGAATTTCGATCGCTTGCTGGACATGTGCGAAGAATATGACGTCACCCTGAGCCTGGGAGATGGATGTCGGCCCGGTTGTCTGCATGACGCCACGGACGCGGCCCAGGTCGAGGAGCTCATCGAGCTCGGCGCCCTGACCAAGCGCGCCTGGGAGCGCAATGTCCAGGTGATGATCGAGGGTCCGGGCCACATGGCCATGAACGAGATCGCAGGCAACATGATGCTGGAAAAACGCCTGTGCCACGGTGCACCCTTCTACGTGCTCGGCCCGCTGGTCACGGACGTGGCACCCGGCTATGATCACATCACCAGCGCAATCGGCGGGGCCATCGCGGCCATGAACGGCGCGGATTTCCTCTGCTATGTCACCCCGGCCGAACACCTCCGCCTGCCCGACCTGGATGACATGAAAGAGGGCATCATCGCCGTCCGCATCGCGGCCCACGCCGCAGACATCGCCAAGGGCATCCCCGGTGCACGCGACTGGGACGATAATATGGCCCGCGCCCGCGCCGCCCTGGACTGGCCCGGCATGTTCGAGCTGGCCATGGACAAGGAAAAGCCCAAGGCCTACCGGGACTCCAGCAAGCCCGAACACGAGGATTCCTGCTCCATGTGCGGCAAGATGTGCGCCGTGCGCACCATGAACCGCATCATGGACGGCGAAGACCTGACGCTCGACGACTAGTCGAATTCCCCCCTCTCCTCAGTAAATGCAAAGCCCCTCCGACAAGAGGGGCTTTTTGGTATGAAAATGGACGCGGGTCAGCCCTACATTATCTCGCAGCCGTTCTCGGTGATCAGCGCCATGTATTCCCAGCGGATGCCGCCCCAGTCGGGGTAGTAGAGGCCGGGTTCCACGGTGACGACCATGCCGGGTTGGAGCACGCCGTCGGCCTGGGCCGAGAGGCTTGGGGGTTCATGGGTCTCAAGGCCGATGCCGTGTCCCAGACCGTGGGTGAAGCGGTCGGCGGCGGCAGCCTTCTCGAAGACGGCCAGGGCGGCGCGGTATGCCTCGACAAAGGTCAGGCCGGGCCGCAAAATGTCGATTGCCGCCTGCTGCGCCTGGACCACCAGGTCCTTGGTGGCCTTGAAGCGGTCGCTGGGGTTCTCACCCACCCAGAAGGTGCGGGTCTGGTCCGAATTGTAGCCCTGGTAGCGGCAGCCTGTATCCACCAGCACCAGCTCGTTTTCGCGCAGCGTCGTCGTGTCCGGGCGGGCGTGGGGCAGGGCCGCGTTGGGGCCGACCCCGACGATGGAATCAAAGGCCAACTCGCTGGCTCCGTTCTCGCGGAAGAATCGCTCGATCTCCCAGGCGATCTCAAGCTCGGTCCGACCCGGCTTGAGCTGGCTCTCAAGGTGCGCCATGAGCCGGTGGTTCAGGGCACAGGAGGCCTTCATGCGCTCGATCTCGTCCGCGTCCTTGATGATCCGCAGTTTCTCCACGACATTTTCAGCCGGGATCAGGGTCACCTGATCATGGAGTTTCTCGTGTTCGAAGATGGACATGGCCCGTGGTTCAAAGGCGAAAGCCTTGACGTCCAGGCCCTTCAGGCAGCCGATGATCGCGTCCCAGCGCTTCCCCGAATAGACGAACACATCCTCGGCAGGCAACAGCCGTCTGGCCGCGTCCTCATACCGAGGGTCGGTCATGAGCCGCTGGCGGCCATCGGCGGTGATCACCAGCCAGCCTGCTGTCTCGTTGCACTGGGGGTCGTGCAGTTCGAAGCCCGAGAGATAATAGCGGTTGGCGGCGTGGGAGACGATGATCGCGTCCAGGTTCCGCCGCAGCAGTTCGATGCGCAGGGCCTCCCGGCGATTTTCAAAAGTGTACTTATTCATATGTGTAGGTGGTTTCAGGTTTGTTTTCGACCATGCGCTGGGCCCATTCCACGCCTTGCATGACCGAGTGGTCCATGTTGGCGACCTCATACTTCCAGCCGCCGAAGCGGCCCCGTGAGAAAATGTCCATGGCCTCCAGCCGGGGTTGGATGAGGCGCAGGGCCGTGTCGCGCCCCAGGGTGGGCACGGGGTAGCCGTGCTCGCGGGTGATCTCGTAGCGGCTGACCACCTGGTCCAGGTCCGCCTCGGTCATCAGGGTGGTGTCCACCAGCCCCCGGACGGTCTGGTCCATGAGGGTGTCCAGGTTCTCCTGCTTGTGTTTGGAGTAGGATACCTCGCACATGTAGGCCCGTTGCTGGCCCGGCCTGGCCGTGACGTTGGGGGAGTAGTTGTGGAAATTGGTCACCCGGTAGCAAGGTGAATCCTGGTCCGGGAAATACATCCAGCAGCGGCTGTCCTCCCGGGTGGTGTCCACGCCCACACCGCCGACCCAGACCGAGTTGTGTTCCAGCATGCCCGCGCCCTCCACCAGCTCGGCGGCAGGGTTCAAAAGCCAACTGGCGCAAAAGAGGTCCAGCGGCGCAGTGGTCAGAAGCGTTTCATACTCGAACTGGGCCCCGGTCGCGGTGGTCACGGTCTTGGCCTGGGCATCGACCTGGACCACGGCCTCGTTGTAGCGGATGCGGTCCTCCACACGTCGGGCCAGGCTGGTGAAGATCTGCCCGGTGCCACCGTGCAGGGGGAAGAGAAAGGTGTTGTTCGGTCCCCAGCCCGCGTCGTCGCGTTCCATGACAATGTTTTTAAGGACCATCTCCAGGTCCACCAGGCTGACCCGCTCGCCGATCCAGTCGTAGGCCATGTCCCTCGGCGGTGTGGCCCAGACCTTGAAATTGTAGGGCCACATGAAGGCCTCGCCGATGCCGGAGCCGAAGACCGTCTCGATCCATTCGTGGAAGTTTGCAGGCGTGGTTGTGGGCCTGCGACCCGGCAGCAGCCCCGCAACACAGTTCCAGCGCACCTCGGGCGGCAGGTGACGGATGTTGTTTTGGAAGGGGTAGGGTGTCCAGGTTCCGGCAGCCCGCACCCAGGATTCCCGTTCGTGCTTGAGGTACTGTCCCTCCAGGACCTCGTCCACGAGTCGGTCATAGTAGTCGTAGTGGGAAAAGAGCACGTGCCCGCCGATGTCCCAGGTGAACCCCTTGGAATCGCGGAAGCTGGTTGCCAGTCCACCGGCATATCCCTCTTTTTCCAGCACCAGAAAATCGTCGCAACCGAGTTCACGAAGGCGGTTGGCCGCGCCCAGACCGGTGGGCCCGGCGCCGATGATGAGGTATTTCGCTTTCATGGAGACTCCTGTTCTGGGAGGATGCGATATTTCCCGTCCGGATGCAAGGGGCGGCGGAACGCAGATGTTACGAGTGTCACGCACCTTCCTTCTGGCTGTAACATTGCTGTAACAGGCTCCTGGTAGACACTTTCGAATCAAACGTAAAACCCCCTTTGTGGAGGAGTACCCCAAATGAAGAAACTGATTGCCCTGTTTGCCATCCTGGCCATGTCGGCCTCTGTCGCCTTTGCCGGTACCGTCGAGATCAAAGGTTCCACCACGGTTCTGCCCCTGATGCAGAAAGTCGTGGATCATTTCCAGAAAGCCCACCCCGAGATCGCCATCTCCCTGTCCGGCGGCGGTTCCTCGAACGGTGCCAAGGCCCTGATCGACGGCACCTGCGACATCGCCATGATGTCCCGCGACATGAAGGACAAGGAAGTCAAGGCTGCTGCCGAGAACGGTCGTGAGGCCGTGCAGCATGTCGTGGCCTTTGACTGCATCGTGCCTGTGGTCAATCCGGCCAACGGCGTTGCCAACATCACTCGCGACCAGCTGAAGAAGATCTACACCGGCGAGATCACCAACTGGAAGGATCTCGGCGGCAGCGACGTGGAGATCGTGGTCATCTCCCGCGACACCTCCTCCGGCACCTACGACTGCTGGAAGGACAAGATCATGGAGCACGGCGGCGAGAAGGCCAAGGTCTTCGCCGGTGCCTCCCTGCAGGCTTCCAACGGTGCC
>JAHJKV010000336.1 GCA_018822065.1 Pseudomonadota bacterium | reverse complement strand
CGCCCATCCATGGCCGGCGGGCCTTGCCAGGGCACTGCGGTTATGCCGTCCCACAAGGCCAGCATGGGAATTGACACAATATCATCCAGATGAACATATTTGCCCCGGTCTTCGCCTTCAAGACCGTCATCCAGGTTCAGCACCCACCACTGCATTGGGGAACCAGTCACTAGTCGCTTGCTGGATCGTTCAGGGTGATTATGGTGTTTGCTGAAACGAAACATATGGTGCACGACTTTCTCATGACAAAATCTGGCCACGTCATGCACGGTGTCGCAATTACGTGCCCGAAAAGCGGGCGACTCCGGGTCCAGCAACGTCAGCGGCACAATACGGCGCGAAACCTGGCGCAATGTCTCCAGCACGGTGCTGCCTTCCATGAGATTGCGTGGCCGGACGCGTCGACGCAAGAGTTCCTCTATTCTTCCTGCAAAGACGATGTGGGCATCCGCATCGACAGTCACTTCACTCCCCGAAGACAACGCCTTAAGGGCACCGTCCGCTCCAAACACAGCGGGCACTCCAAATTCACGAGCGACATTCGCCAAATGGCCCGTGACGCTGCCTTGTTCGCAAACAATCGCGGCAGCCTTGGAAAGAAGCGGTGCCAGACGCGGCGATGACTGTGGTGCGACCAACACCCCACCCTCTGGGAATGAAAGCATGTCCGCCTCCTTGGAAACCACATGTACCACTCCGGCTGCAACCCCCTGGCTGGCTGTAGCACCACCGGAGAGCAACACCTTTCCGCTCTTGCCGGAAGCAAAGGGCGCCCGCTCTACCGGCACGTCTGGAACGGACAGGGGGCGACACTGCAATAGCACCAGGCCATCAGTGTCGTCATAGGCCCACTCGATATCCATGGGCCGGTCATAGAATGCCTCCACAGTCAAGCCCAGTTCCGCCAGGGCCACAGCCTGGGAATCGCTGAGTACAGGGATGTGCCGTTCAGCTTCGCCGGCCTGAATTCGGCATATCCCGTTTTCATCCAACATGCCGTACTTGTGAGTTTTATCAGCGATCTCAGCTCGCACGACCGTCAAAGGGCCTTCACGCCGAACAGCGAAATGGTCACTGGCCGCACTGCCATCCACCACTCCTTTGGGCAATCCGAACACCGCGGAGAGCAGGACCTCCTCTTCCCCCTCTGGCAAAGGATTGCGGGTATACATCACCCCGCCGCGTGCAGCATCCACCATTCGAAGACACCCGACGCACATGGGTGTTTCCTCGTCTGGAATACCTCTGGCCAACCGATAGCTCATGGCTGTCAGCGCATATTTCGAAGCCAGCACTTCCCGATATGCCAAAAGCATATTTTCGGCACTCACATTGAGTTCGGTGCGGTATTGTCCGGCAAAGGAAATATTCGCAAAATCCTCACCAACCGCGCTAGAGCGCATGGCGAGGCGCAGGCTGCTTCCGCAACGTGTCTTGAGTTCCTCGTAGGCCGAAAACATGGCCTCGGCCAAATCCGGGGGTACTTCGCCCTCAACGACCATCTGCTGCAACTCGAAACTCAGCCTGTGAAGATTTTTCATGGACTCCACGGGAAACGAGTCATCTGACAAAGCCAGCGCCTGAAAGCGATCAAGAATTCGCTGACGCAGATCGTTATGCTCGAAGAAGCGATCAAACCCAACGGACGTGACCACAAAACCGTCAGGAACCACGACTTGAAGGGCAGAAGCCAACTCACCCAAACTGGCCATCTTGCCACCGACCAAATCGGCGCTTTCCCTACCAGCCTCGGAAAGTTTCAGCACCAGAGGCCCTTCGGAATGTATTCCGCGCAAAATCAAACGCGGTTCGATGCTGGAGCGCAAGTCAAGCAGACGCTCTTCCAGGGCGGGATATTTTCCCGGAGCCAGGCGTGAAAGCCCCAGAACCATCTCTGAAGCAGCCATAAGCGCCGTGACACAACGGGAGCGAACAAAAGACATGCCGAAAAGACGATCGCCGCGCAGGGCCTGCTCCATCTCGGCCATGACCTCCAACCCTTGATTGTTGGCCCGCAACACGGAAAGAAAAGAATCGTAACGTTGACGGAAGTCGGCCTGCACGGAAGCGGCATCGTAATCCTTGCCGCTAGCGACTTTACAGAT
>JAHJKV010000335.1 GCA_018822065.1 Pseudomonadota bacterium | reverse complement strand
CCTGCTGGCAGGCTTCGGCGGCCATAAACAGGCGGCGGGTCTCTCCCTGGTGCCTGAAAATCTTTCGGCCCTGCAGGAGGCGTTTCACGTTGCTGTGGTGACCCAGGTCGGCTCCGAGCCTTTCTCGGCGCTGCTGAAACTGGAACGCGAATTGCCCCTGTCCGAGATCGATTTTCGTCTGCTCAAGGAGCTGGAATTGTTGCAGCCCTTTGGGATGGGCAACCCTGAACCGGTCTTCGTCACCCCGCCCGTGACCGTGCGGGACTACCGCATCTTCGGCAAGGACCACGTCAAGCTGGCCCTGGACGACCCTGATGCCAAGGCCGTGCTGAGCGCCAAAGCCTGGCGCATGGCCTCCCAGCTCACCCGTCGCATCAAGGGCACCACCATGCGCTTCGCCTTCACCCCAAAGATCGACACCTTTGGCAGTCACCCGGCCATCGAATTGAACATCCGTGACTGGCAGGAATAATCAGACGAACCGCTCCGCCCCGTAACTTGAACGTACAAGCGGGGCGCAGAACATGTGTTTGATGCCTCGGGCCGTGCCTGCGGCGGCCAGTTCGTCGAAGGCCCTGGGGTCGACGTAGCGGGTGACCTCCGGATGGTGGCGGCTGGGGCGCATGTATTGGCCGATGGTTACGATGTCGCAGGCGATGGCGACCAGGTCGTCGATGACCTGTAGCACCTGGGAGTCGGTCTCGCCCAGGCCGAGCATCAGGCCGGATTTGGTCGGGATGGCCGGGGCGATCCGTTTGGCGCGCTCAAGGAGCGTGAGGCTTTGGCGGTAATCCGCCTGGGGTCGAATGGTTGCGTAGAGGTCCGGCACGGTCTCGACATTGTGGTTCAGGACGTCCGGCCCTGCGTCGAGCACGAGCCTGAGCGCGTCTTCATCTCCCTGAAAATCCGGAATGAGCACCTCGATGGTGCAGTCGGGCAGTCGTTGACGCACAGCCCGGATGGTGGCCGAGAAGTGCGCTGCCCCGCCATCCTCCAGGTCGTCGCGGGTGACGGAGGTGATCACCACATGTTTAAGACCCAGGCGTTGGGCAGCCTCGGCCACGCGGTCTGGTTCGGTCTCGTCCAGGGGTTCAAGGCTGCCTGGATGGATATTGCAGAAGGCGCAGTCGCGGGTGCAGTTCTTGCCCATGATCAGGAAAGTAGCCACTTTTTTGCCGAAACATTCAAAGGTATTCGGGCATTTGGCGCTCTGACAGACCGTGTTCAGGCCCAGGTCCTCGATGAGCCCTGTGGTGCAGGCGAAGTTCTTATCCTGCGGCAGCTTCACCCGCAGCCAGGGTGGAATCCTGAGTGGCCTGGAAGGCGTGTCTGAAGACATCTTTCACCTCGCGTATGTCGATGTCGCGGCCCGCTTCCAGGCAGAGCGACGTGGGGGTCGCGCCTGTGAGGCCGCAGAGGGTGATCAGCTCAAAAAGGGAGAGGTCGTGGCCGATGTTGAAGGAGAGGCCGTGGTAACTCACCCATCTCTTCACCGCAATGCCGATGGAGCAGATCTTGCGGTCCATTGTCGCGCCGACCCACACGCCGGGCCGTTCGGGGTCGCGCCCGGCCTCGACCCCGAAATGGCGGGCCGTTTGCAAAACCGCTTCTTCCATGTCTCGGAAAAATCGCTTGATGCCTCCGGGTCGCCGGTCGATGCGCAGGACCGGATAGGCCACCAGCTGGCCAGGGAAATGACAGGTAATGTTGCCGCCCCGGCTGGCCTGGACCAGCTCGATGCCCTGCTCGGCCAGATAGTCGTCGGAAACATGCAGGTTTTCACGTCCCCCCTGGCGTCCCAAGGTGATCACCCGTGGGTGCTCCAGCACAAACAGGGCCTCAGGTCCACCTGCCAGCACCTCGGCGTGACGGGCCAGTTGGATGGCCTCGGCCTCCAGGTAGGGAATCAGTCCCAGATCAATGATCTCAAGATGGGTCATTTCCCGCGTTTTGGCGCACCTTTGGACGGTGCTGGCTTGCGCGGCCGCTTGGTGCCGGGACCGCCCTTGTCCTCGCGTGGCTTTCGTGTCCGCTGTGCGCTTTTGGGGCGTTTATTCTCTGGCCTTCTGCCATCGCGCCCTGTGGCCTTGGCTGCCCCACTCTCGGGCGGCAGGCGCTCCGGCTGTCGTTCTTCGGGCCGCTGCTCCTCTGCTTCCGTGGCCGGTGGTCGCTTGCTGACCGGAGGCTTCGGGCCATTGGGGGTCACGGGCAGGATGAGGCCGCCGGACTTCTCGTCCCGCAGTTCTTCCGCTGGCCAGACCGGGCGCAGGGTATCACCGGGGTTGAAGGGGGCATAGCCATACTTGTAGCCGAGAAGCGTCAGGCCGTGGTCGGAGCAGCCATATTGGCCCATGCCCTCGGGCACCCGGAAGGACTCGGAGATGACCCTGACCAGGCCCTTTTCCAGGAATTTGTCCTGGGCGAGGAAGAGAAAGCTCAGGGAGGTGGCCTGTTTGGTCAGTTTGGCCTCCAGGGTGATCGCTTTGAGCCACTGCGGGGCCGAGGCCGCATCAAAGCGGAAATGGCACCAGGGGCCGTTTCCGCTGGCGGGCATGGGGCAGTCGCCCATGTGTGGGCAGGGGGCGATGGGTGAAAAGCCTGACTGGAGAAATTCCTGGCGCAGGATAGAGAGGATGCGTGCCGCGTCGCGCACACCGGGTTCCACGAGCAGCATGCGTCCTCCCGGGTTGACCCGCAGGGTCAACGATCGGGCCGTGTGTTCCGCCTGTTCGTAGATCGCTTCGCCGCCGTGCCAGTCCAACTCGTTCAGGGTGTTGGCGCACAGGAGCAGGTCGGCCCGTTCGCGCAGTTTGGTATGCACGCCGCCCTTGACCAGGGTGATCTTCCATGGGCTCTTCGGTGCCAGGAT
>JAHJKV010000334.1 GCA_018822065.1 Pseudomonadota bacterium | reverse complement strand
GCAAGTCAAAGACCGCCTCGGCCAGGGGCAGGGCCTCCAGATCGTAGCGCAGGAGCACGGTGTCGTTTTCGGCAAAGGGTGCGGTGCGGGCCGTCGTGAGCCCCCACCAGAGGGTTTGGGCGTATTTTGCGAGTTCGGCGGAGGAGAACATATATACCTCGTTGTTCAAGAGAATGGAGTGCGGTGTGTGTTTGGTCAGAATAGGCAAGTGGCGGCGCATGTCAACAGCGGAAGTCTTGTCGCCAGAGGACACCAGGGGGAACATCGAGTTCGGGAGAATTCAGTCTTGACACCACTGTCGCTGCGAGATAATTGCTTTTCGGGGTCGGCCGGTTAAGGAACCGGCTGCGACGGCCTACATTGCTTAGTGGTTGGGTGCGTAAGTGCCTGATACAATTACCTTGGAGGATAATATGGGTTACAAAGTTACGGTCGACACCGACAAATGCATTGGCGACGGTGAGTGTGTGGACGTTTGCCCCGTCGAAGTTTATGAACTGCAGGACGGTAAAGCTGTCCCGGTGAACGAGGAAGAATGCCTCGGTTGCGAATCCTGCGTCGAAGTTTGCGAACAGGACGCCATCGTCATCGAGGAAGACTAGTTCCCCGAGAACGATTTCTTTTGAGCGGGAGCGGCTTGGCCGCTCCCGCTCGTCTTTCGGGCCGGGATTTCCCGGTTTTTTCATGTTCCGGCAATTCTTTATACTCCCGCCCGGTTGACGCGTCCGAGAAAAGCATTAGATAGTGTTGCGCCCTGGCTCGCTTTGCCGGGCGATTCCCCATAGAGTGAAGGAGAACGGTTCATGGCCCTGGATTTCACCCCCTATTTTAAACGCTACGAAGCCATCATGGAAAAGGTCGAGGAGGCTTTCGGCCAGATCCAGTCCCAGACCGGGGACATGGTGCGCTGCGGCAAGGGTTGCAGCGATTGCTGCTACGCCTTGTTCGACCTCACCATGGTGGAAGCGATCTACCTGAGCCATCATTTCCGGGCCACGTTTTCGGGAATGAAAAAGAGCGAACTTATGGAACGCGCGGACAAGGCAGACCGTGAGGTGAATCGCATGAAACGCCAGCTCTTCCGCGCCACCCAGGAAGGGGTGACGACCTCAGAAATTTTGCGCCAGGTGGCGGAAACGCGGATGCGTTGTCCTCTTTTGGGCGATGACGATCTGTGTGAGCTGTATGAACACCGTCCGCTCACCTGCCGTTCCTACGGGGTGCCTCTGGCCATTGGCGGCGAGGTGCGCACCTGCGGCAAGTCCGGGTTCCAGCCTGGCACTCCCTACCCCACCATCCAGATCGAGAAATTGCAGGACTCGCTCATGGCCATCAGCGCCGAGCTGGCCAAGTCCATCAACTCCCGCTATGTCGAGCTTGGAACCATGCTGCTGCCGCCTTCCATGGCGATCATCACCGAGTTTGACGAGGAATTCCTCGGGGTGATGGACCCTGGTGAAAAGCAACCAGCGCCAGCGGGTGAGTCTTTGCCCATGGACTGCTCCGGTTGTGACGAAAGCCAGGGCTCTTCCGCCTGCTCTTCCTGCAAGGACAACTCTTTTTCCATCACCCTCGGTGGTCCTGAACAGGACGAGGAATAGCAAAACGACATGGACGCTCATACCCCAGAACAGGTCGAAGCGCTGAAGCGTGACATGTACGATCGGCTGTCCAAACGGCAGAAGAAGTATGTGGACCGTATCGGCTACGAGGTCTGGGAGCCGTTTCAGTTACCCAACGATCCCCTGGATATCCGGCGCAATGAAACCGGGTATACGGCCCAGGAACTGGCCCTGCTTTACTTCCGTGACCGGGAAAAGGCCGGGCTCAAGGTCAACGAACACTACAAGAGTTCGGTGAACGAGTTTGCCCTCCAGCTCATAGCCCAGACCGAACGCTGTCGCCCCATTGTCGAGTTCTGTCAGTGGTACGGCGAACTCATGCGTAAGACAGGAACAACGTTTTAACCCTTTCCGGTAGGTAATCATGGCTGAAAAGCAGTACAACAACGTTGACGAATACATTGACGACCTGAAATCCGCCCTGGCCAAGAACAAGGAGTGCGGCAACACGCTCTACAACCTCGGCGTGGCCTATATTTCCAAGCGCGAGTTCATGGAAGCCGAGCGCTACCTGCGCGAAGCCGTGGAAGCCAGCCCGAAGATGGCCGAGGCCAACGTGCAGCTGGGCGGCATCGCCATGCAGCGCGGCGACCTGGAAGGGTGCTTGAATTTCAACATTCTGGCCACCCAGCAGCGTCCCTTCTTTGCCGTTCCCTGGGGCAACATCGGCTTCTGCCAGCTCCAGATGGGCGAGGTGGATAAGGCGGAAAGCTCGCTCAAGCGCGCTCTCAAATATGACAAGGGTTTCCTCCAGGCCCTGGCTACTCTCGGTTCGGTGTACATCACCAGGGGCGAGTACGATGAGGCCATGGTGCACCTGGAAAAGGCGGTCAGCCTGGAGTCCATGTTCGGCCCGGCCTGGAATAATCTGGCCCTGGTCTATGCTGAGAAGGGCGAATGGAGCAAGGCCAAGAATGCCATCGAGCAGGCCACCGCTTCGGGCTATGAAGTTCCTGAGGAACTGATCAAGGAAATCGAAACGAACGCCTAGACCGGCTTCTTCTTTGCCAATGCCAGGACACCGGGATACTTCCCGGTGTCTTTTTTTGTCCAGCCGTCCGTCGACATCTTGTCTTTCTGCCTTGAATGACTACAGTATTCTGGTCGAACGCAATCAAAGGAGAGAGCATGGCCCGTTTTCGTGCGCTCAAGAAGGAACTGGAAATCGTGCTGGCCCAGGAGGACTGGGAAACACAGATTCTCGCCCTCGGCCTGGACCCGGAGGTTTTGACCAGCCCGCTGCTCGCCCTGCGTCTGTCCAAAAGCGAGATCGTCTGCTGGCGGGCCGTGGAGGCCTTGGGCCTTGTCGCGGCACGGCTGGCGGACAGCCGCATGGAAAAGGCGCGCATCCTCATGCGTACCCTCATGTGGTACATGAACGAGGAGTCCGGCAACCTGGGTTGGGGTATCCCTGAGGCCATGGCCAGTGCCATGGTCCGAAGTGAGCGCCTGGCCATGGAATTCCATACCATCCTCGCTTCCTATATCTATTGCGACGCTAGCTGCGACGGCAACTACCTCGATCATCCCGCCTTGCGACGGGGCGTCTTCTGGGGGCTCGGCGAGTTGGCCCGCAAGCGGCCCGAACTGGTGGAACCTGCCATGCGCTTCCTGGTGGCAGGCTGCAGCGACGAGGACGCAACCAACCGGGGACTGGCCGCCAGGGCCATCGGTATTCTGGCTGAAGGCGGGCGTATCATCGACGACGAGG
>JAHJKV010000333.1 GCA_018822065.1 Pseudomonadota bacterium | reverse complement strand
GGTCGAGCTTCACTTCCTCGGTCAAAAATTCCCAGCAGAAGCGGATGGCGTCCTCCTTGAAATAGTCGCCGAAACTGAAGTTGCCGAGCATTTCAAAGAACGTGTGGTGACGTGCGGTACGCCCCACATTTTCCAGGTCGTTGTGCTTGCCGCCGACGCGCAGGCATTTTTGGCTGGTGGTTGCCCGGACGTAGTTGCGTTTTTCCTGGCCGAGGAAGAGTTTTTTGAACTGGACCATGCCAGCGTTGGTGAACAGCAGCGTGGGGTCGTCCTTGGGGATGAGGGGGGAACTCTCCACCTGGGTGTGGCCGTTCTTTTTGAAATATTCCAGGAACTTTGTCCTGATGTCTCTGGCTTTCATGATGCAACTCTCTCCATCTATTCTATGAAATATACGAACCGCTCCGCGCAGGAGCAGGGATGCCGAACGCGGACACTCTGTGAAAAACCCCTCTGGCCGCATATTGGCATCTATGCGTGAACCTTGGGATTTTCGTCTTCTCGCAGTTCGTCCTCTCCACTCGGCCAGCCGTGCGGCATGGTGGAACGGTCCGTCGCTATACTGAATTTTTTTCTGAAAGGCTACTCCCGGAACAGGGGCTGCTTTCAGGCCTCGAGGGGGTCTCCACTGCCCGAGGTGCCGAGTTCTTCGCTCCCCAGATCCAAGGGGGCGTTGACACCGAGGTGTTCCAGCAGTTTGTCCTCGATTTCTTGTCGGAGTTCATTGTTTTCCACCAGGTACTGGCGAACGTTTTCCTTGCCCTGGCCAAGCTTTTCCGAGCCGTAGGCGAACCAGGCACCGGATTTGTCGATGATGCCGTGCTCCACGCCGAGGTCGATGAGTTCGCCTTCGCGGCTCATGCCCTGGCCATAGAGGATGTCCACTAGGCCCTCGCGGAAGGGCGGGGCCACCTTGTTCTTGATGACCTTGATGCGGGCGCGGATGCCGTAGGATTCGTCCTTGTCCTTCAGGGTCAGGATGCGCCGGATGTCCATGCGCACCGAGGCGTAGAACTTGAGAGCGTTGCCTCCTGAAGTGGTCTCGGGGTTGCCGTAGCCGGCTGTGCCGATTTTCATGCGGATCTGGTTGATAAAAAGGACGACAGTCTTGGATTTGTGGATGGTGCCTGTGAGCTTTCGCAGGGCGTGGGACATGAGCCGGGCTTGACCGCCCACCTGGGTTTCACCCATCTGGCCTTCCAGTTCGGCCTGGGGGATGAGGGCGGCCACGGAGTCGATGACCACCAGGTCGACCGCGCCGGAGCGTACGAGTTGTTCCGTCCCGTCCAGGGCCTGCTCGCCGCAGTCGGGCTGGCTGACCAGCAGTTCCTCGACCTTCACCCCCAGCTGCCGGGCATAGCCCGGGTCCAGGGCATGCTCGGCGTCGATGAAGGCCGCGTTGCCTCCCGCTTTCTGGGCCTGGGCGATGATGTGCAGGGCGAGGGTTGTCTTGCCCGAAGACTCAGGGCCATAGACTTCGGAGACCCGGCCACGGGGTATGCCGCCGACGCCAAGGGCCATGTCCAGGGTGATGGAGCCGGTGGGGATGACTGCAATCTTGGTGGTGGCGTCGCCGCCCATGCGCATGATGGAACCCTTGCCGAACTTGCGTTCGATGCTGGTGAGGGCGGTGTCCAGGGCTTCGCGACGCATCTCTTCGGGATTGTTTTTCTTGGCCATATGAGCTCCTTATAAAGGGTAGGTGTTCGTTTGAGCCCTCCAGATACCAGAACACTTCGGGGGCGGCAACTCCAGGGTGCAGCAAAGGCGGAGGGGCACGAAGCAAGGGCCGGAGAAGGCGGCTCTCTACCGCAGTTCTTTTCCTGGAGTGGACTTCTCACGGAGCATCGGCGTGCTAGGCCTTGACGAAAGGTAGTGCTGATGGGTTACAGATTCAGTAGGGGAGAATATGGTCAAGAGAATTCCGATTGCCGATCTTCGGCCGGTCATGCGAGTTGCCCGGCTAGAATCCGATGCCTGGATGCAGGACCCGACGCTGTATACCAGGGAGGGGACGATCCGGAGTGCGGAAGATGTCGCGAGCATCCTGCGTCAGGGCTATCGCGAGGTCGTGGTGCAGATGGACGAGACCGAGGATGTCCGCCCGCGGACCCTGGACGATCTGGCTGCACTCGTGCTCAGAAAAAGTCCAGAGCGGCATGAAGCCTCTATCGTTCCCTTTGAGGAGGAGCTGGTCGAAGCCCGGCGTGTCTATTTCCGCGCGTTCAAGACAGCGTCCAGGGTGGTCATGGACACGGTCCAGGGCAAGCCCGTGGACATGACTGCGTCCCGCCGGACGGTCAGGGAACTTTCCGAGAGTGTGGCCCGCAATCGTGAAGCCTTGGGCTGTCTTAGCAAGCTCACCCGTTTCGAGGCATATCTGTATTCCCACATGGTCAATGTGACTGTCTTTTCCTTGGCCTTTGGCCGATTTATCGGCCTCGCGGATGGAGAACTCAAGGCTCTCGGCCTGGCTGCATTTCTGCATGACATCGGCAAGACCAGTCTCCCCCTGGCCATCCTTGCCAAAAACGGCAGACTCACCGCTGTCGAGCGAGAACAGACGCGCAGGCATCCGCAATATGGGGTATTGCTGTTGAAGCATGCGCCTGGGGTGACCAAGGCGTTGAAACTGACGGTGCTGCATCATCATGAAAACTTTGACGGCAGCGGCTATCCGGAAGGCATTTCGGGGGAGCGGATTAATCTCCATGCCCGCATACTTCATTTGGCAGACATTTATGACGCGCTCACCAGCGACCGGTTCTACGACCGTCCGCGCACTCCGGCAGGAGCGCTCTCCAGTATGTACGCCATGCGTGGCGTCGAGTTTGCCCCGGAGGATGTGGAGCGTTTCATCAAATGTCTCGGGATCTATCCTTCGGGCAGCCTGATTCGGTTGACCAGCGGTGAAGTGGCAGTGGTGCTGCAGAACTTCTCCGACCGACCTTTGACCCCCTTGGTCAAGGTGGTGCTCGACCCCGAACAGCGGCCTAGACTTTCGGAGCTTCTCGATCTCGGTTCCCAGGCCTCCGGCGCCTCCCTTTCCGTGGCTGCAACAGTGAATCCCCAGGCCGAAGGGATCGACATGGCCTCGATCATGGCCGTTTTTTGAGCTGATCATCCCTCTCGACAGACGGAAAAATTTGATGTAGGTCGTCCTCAATCTGGGGGGATTGAACGTACTGAACGGTGTTTATTTTGCTGTTTGGTCCGGCTGTACCCATGTGGGCCCT
>JAHJKV010000332.1 GCA_018822065.1 Pseudomonadota bacterium | reverse complement strand
TCCGGCATCGCCGAACTGACCAGCCACTATGTTCGCGAACTGGAAGGAACGAAAACCACGCTCATCGACACGCGCAAGACTCTCCCTGGCCTGCGCTATCCCGACAAATACGCCGTCCTTTGCGGTGGAGCCCACAACCACCGGAAAAACCTGGTTGAAATGCTCATGCTCAAGGATAATCACATCGACCGCACCGGCTCCATCACCAAGGCTGTGGCCATGTGCCGGGCCGCCTATGACCCCTGCCCGCCCATCGAGGTGGAATGCCGCAACGAAGAAGAGATCCGCGAAGCCGTGGCCTGTAAGGTGCAGCGGGTCATGTTCGACAACATGCAGCCCGATGCCATCCTCCGCGGCCTTGTCCTGGTACCCGACGAGATCGAAACCGAGCTCTCCGGTAACGTCAGCCTAGAAAACATCCGCAGTCTGGCCGAGCTTGGGCCGAACTTCATCTCTGTCGGAAGATTGACCCACTCCGCATCCGCCTCGGACTTCTCCATGCAGATCCTTACCTAGGGGAACGTCTTATGAATTATCAGGAAATCATCGTATCGCGTAAGCAGGAGTTTGGCTCACGACTGGCAATACTCGGCCACCACTATCAGAGCGATTCCATCATCAACTACGTCGATCATGTGGGCGATTCCTTGGAACTCGCCCGGACCATCGGTCAGCTTGATGCCGAACATATCGTGTTCTGCGGTGTCTGGTTCATGGCCGAATCCGCTGCCATCCTCAAACGTGAAGGGCAAAAAATCCACACTCCCGAGCCCAATGCCACCTGCACCATGGCCGAGATGGCACAGGCCATGACCGTGCGCAAGGTGCTCAAGATCCTGCGCGGCACTGGCCGCAACATCATCCCCCTGACCTACGTGAATTCAACGGCTGGCGTGAAAGCCGTGGTCGGCGAAATGGGCGGTGCGGTCTGCACCTCGGCCAATGCCCGCACCATGCTTTCGTGGGCCATGGACCAGGGTGACGGCGTCCTGTTCCTGCCCGACAAGCACCTAGCCTACAACACGGGCAGCGCCATCGGCATCCCCGTCGCCAAGCGCATCCTGGTGGACATCGTCAACCCCACAGACGACGATGATGCGACGCTCTTCATGTGGCCCGGCTACTGCCCGGTGCACGACATGTACATCGACGCCGACGTGGCCCGGGCGCGCCGGGACGATCCGGACGCGCTCATCGTGGTCCATCCCGAGTGTCCCGCCTCCGTGGTCGAGGCTGTGGATGCCAATGGTTCCACTGCCTTCATCATCGATTACGTGGCCGAGGCCCCGGACGGCACCACCATCTATGTCGGCACTGAATCAAATCTGGTAAACCGCCTCGCCAAGGAGTATGCAGGTCGCAAGACGATCAAGCATCTGGACGCAGGCTACTGTGAAGACATGGCCAAAGTGACCGTGGAAAAACTCGGCGATCTCCTGAGCCGCCTGGAAACAGCAGTGCCTGTGGAGACCGAGCAGTCCATCGTCATTCCGGCCCGTCTCGCGTTGCAACGGATGCTCGACGCCTGTGCATAGCGGGCTATGAATAGCTAGCTATATGCTGGTCATCCCTCTGAACAAAAGGGACAAAATACATGAGCAACCATTTTCGCTGCAAGACTGACGCCCTGGTCATCGGTGCGGGAATCGCCGGAGCTACCACCGCCATTCGCCTGGCGGACCAAGGCCTCCATGTCACCCTGTTGACCACAGAGGAGGTCTTGCAGTCCGGCAACACCGCCCTAGCCCAGGGGGGGATTGTATACACAGGCCCCAAGGACACCCCGACGCTTCTGGAAAAAGACATCGACACCGCTGGATGGCATGAGAACAACAGCAGGGCAACCCGTTTCCTCTGCCGCAAGGGACCGGAAATCCTCAAGGAATTGCTCATCGACCGACTCCAGGTCCCCTTTGCACGCGACGTAAACGACTGGCAACTCACCCTTGAAGGCGGCCATTCCGTACCCCGTATCCTCCACTGCGCCGACCATACCGGCAAGAATATCATGGAAGGCTTGGCCGCCGAGGTGGAGAAACACGAGAACATCGAAGTGCTTTTCCAGCGAACGGCCATCGACCTCCTGACCACCCACCATCATGCCCTACACCAGGATTTCAAATACAGCCTCACCAACCAGTGCGTGGGAGCCTATGTCTTCAATGAGCGACTGGCCTCAGTGGAAACCATCCTGGCCGACTACACCATTCTGGCCACGGGCGGCGTCGGGCAAATCTACCTGCACACCACCAATACACGCGGCTCCATCGGTTCCGGCCTAGCTATGGCCAACCGGGCCAGAGCCCGAATCGTCAACGCCGAATTCGTCCAGTTCCACCCCACTGCCCTCTACGGCGGCTCAAAAAAAGCGGAGCGCCGCTTCCTGATCAGCGAGGCCGTTCGCGGCGAAGGCGCGGTTCTGGTGGATGGCAGCGGAACCCCCTTCATGTCCCGCCACGATCCCAGGGCAGACCTGGCACCGCGGGACATCGTCACCCGGGCGATCATGGACGAACTACTCGTCAGCGGCGATGACTGCGTCTTCCTGGACGCCACACGCGTTAATCATGATCTGTCCACCCGCTTCCCCACCATCCACGACAAGTGCCTGGAAATGGGCATCGACATTACCCGTGACCCCATCCCGGTGGTCCCGGCTGCCCACTATTTCTGCGGCGGCGTCCTGGTGGACAACCGCTCCCGCACCACCATCGACCGACTCTACGCGGCTGGCGAAACCAGTTGTACCGGTGTGCATGGTGCCAACCGCCTGGCCTCGACCTCCCTGCTCGAAGGGTTGCTCTGGGGTCATTCCGCCGCCCAGGACATTGGTCTTCGGTTCAGAAAAAACTCTCATCTTTCCAAAAAGATGCAAGACTCTATCCCGGACTGGCAATCCCCCGGGGACACCCACAACGAGGACCCGGCCCTCATCGCCCAGGATTGGGCCGCCATCCGCAACACCATGTGGAACTACGTGGGTGTTTCCCGCTCTGCCGACCGCCTAAACCGGGCCTTCTCCGACCTGCGAACCCTCTATAAAAATCTCCAGGATTTTTACCGCAAGACACCAGTATCAAAGCCGATCATCGACCTTATTCACGGTTGCCAGGCCTCCTACGCCATCACCTTGGCCGCCTTGCGCAACCAGAAATCCAGCGGTTGCCACCACCGGGTGGACTAACAACACTCCCCAGGGATGGGCCTGCATTGCTAGGTCTTTCCCTCCGCTCCACCTGCCCCTGTTCTTCCACTCCCTCAGGGATGAAGCGTATCACCAAACGCTCTCGTCCACGTCTCCCATTGATACATAGCATCGAATGGTTCTTTCCAATTTCGAACCTGAACCATCATCGAATCGGAGCGGATTTATGGGTCCTGGAGCCTTGATCACATATTTTTGTCTCTCTCACAAAATCACAATATATTTCAATAGCCAACGATACTAATTGCAGTTTAATAAAATAAATAGATGCTTTACATAACAAAGACTTTCTATGATCATACCCGGATCATGGCCTTGATCCTTCGTGATCCATCAATTTTTGTTTCAATGGCACTGGTACAATTTTTTCAAAATCTCCAGACTAATTGCTTGATTCCTGCCCTAATAATCCCCCGCCGGACCCTTTGAAACACATGACCATAGATCGCTCATGCACCAAATAGTAATATATTTACATTTGGCAGCTATTGATATGGAAATCAACTATTCGACATACGCTTTTTTTGTGAATGAGAGACCGATGCACACAATGGAATCCTCCAAAGAGAATGGTCATGCTCAATCCTGCCTTTCTGGTGTCATTTTGATTTTGATACAGTGCCCGGGAGATGAAGGGCGTGGACCATGCCCCACCCTCTATCGCGTAGATAGCGTCCACATTTGGATAGTCATAGATGGCTTTCCGACTGATCTTCCTGGAAGACCGGACATGTACAAATAGAAAAGCCCCCATTCACCAATCGGGAACAGGGGCGAAATGACCGATGGAGGGCCTGCCTACTTGCGCCAGAACTCCGGCACAAACAAAATGACAACAGTATAAATCTCAAGCCTTCCCAAGACCATAAGTATGGTCAGGGTCCACTTGGCAATGTCGGACAGGCCCGCAAAGTTCTTTGTGGGCCCGACAGCCCCGACCCCGGGACCGATGTTGCCAATGCAGGCAAGGGAGGCCGAGAAACTGGTCAGCAGGTCCTCGCCCGTGGCCGCGACCACAAAGGCACCCACGGTGAAGAGCATGAGCCAGAGCACGAAAAAGGCCCATATGCCGGAAATAACCCCGCCCGGCACCACAAGTCCGCTCACCTTCACCTGCTTCACGCTGCGCGGATGAATGAGTTGGATAAGTTCCTTATAGGAATGCTTCACAAGCAACTGGATGCGCATGACCTTCATGCCACCCCCGGTTGAACCGGCGCAACCACCGATGAACATGCAGGAAAGAAGCATGGCCTGAGTTAATGGAGGCCATAGTTCATAGTCAGCTGTGGCAAAGCCCGTGGTGGTGACGATGGACGCCACCTGGAAACTCCCGAAGCGCAGCGCGTCCCAGACGCTGTCGTAGTGCCCTGCCCCAAAGGTCACCACGGTGATGATCAGGGTGAACAGGAAAAACAGTCCCATGAAAAAACGAAACTCACTGTCCCGGAGCATCTTCATGGGTCGTCCTGAAAGCAAAAGAAAATGCAGGGAAAAATTGATCCCGGCAATAACCATGAAGAGGGTGATGATGTAATCGATGTAGGCGGAATCAAACGCGGCAACCGAGGCGTTCCGTGTGGAGAAACCACCAGTGGCCATGGTGGCAAAGGTATGGCACAGCGCTTCGAAAAGGTTCATCCCTCCGAACATCAGCAGGATGGTTTCCGCCAGGGAAAAAAGCAGGTAGACCTTCCACAGGAGCATGGCCGTGTCCTTTATGCGCGGCTTGAGCTTGTCCGGCACTGGTCCTGGAACCTCGGCCTTGTAGAGCTGCATCCCCCCCACTCCCAGAAAGGGAAGAATGGCCAGGGAAAGCACGATGATCCCCATACCTCCCAGCCAGTGTGTCAGCGATCGCCAGAACAGGATGCTCTTGGCCACGGCCTCGATATTTGTCAACACGCTGGAGCCGGTCGTGGTAAACCCGGAAAGGGACTCGAACACGCAGTCAGTGAAAGAGCCGCCAAAGACATCCCCGAACCAGAACGGCAAGGCGCCGAATAGCCCGGCCGCAAACCAGCCCAACCCGACGATGGCCATGCCCTCACGGTGGTTCATGCCCCGTTCTTCCTTCGGGACCCGGAAAACCAGAAAAAAGCCAAAGCCGACGACCAGGGTCACGGCAATGGAGTAGACAAGTGGCAACATGCCAGCATCATCATAATACATAGCAAAGCCAAGAGGCCAAACCATGGTCAAGCCGATGCAGCCGATCAGAGCGCCGATGATATGTAGGACATATCCAAGACGCATCTAGAAGAATTCCGCTGTGATGGAGAGCGCCGATTCCACCTTGGTGATGTTTTTGCGCGTGGAGAGAATGACCAGTCGGTCCCCAGGTTCGATCACGGTATCACCGCGTGGCACAACGACTTCGTCCCCGCGGGAAAAACAGAGAATCAACGCGCCCTTGGGGAATTTGACATCCATAATACGCTTGCCCGTCAGACGGCTCTTTTCCTCGGCATAACACTCCAGCACCTCGGCCTCTTCGCCCTTGATGGCCACAGCGGAGATGACCTTGCCCCGCCGGATATAGCTGAGGATGGTGTTCACCGCCGCCAACCTGGGGTTGACCACATGGTCGATCCCGATGGGACGGATAAGGGGCATGTAGGCGAAATTATTGATTCGTACGATGGTCTCCCGCGCCCCCATCTTCTTTGCGAGCAGGCAAGTGAGGATGTTCATCTCCTCCTCACCGGTCACGGCGATGACCATGTCCAGGTCGCCCACATTTTCTTCTTCAAGAAGTCCCTGGTCCGTGCCGTCGCCATGCAGGACAATGGGCCGGTTGAGTTCCTCGGAGAGGAAGGCGCACCGTTTGGGGTCACTATCGATGAGTCTGGTGTGGTAATATTTATTGTCCAGCGACCGTGCGAGGCTGTAGCCGATATTGCCCCCACCCACGATGAGCACGGAGTTGATCGGGTCTTTCTTGATGCCGAACAGTTCCAGAATCTCATCCTGATCCGTAATCTCGCACGCGAAATAAACCACGTCCCCGGTCTGGATAAAATCACCGCCAGAGGGAATAATCAGTTTGTCATCGCGCACCAGGGCGGCGATAACCAGGCCAATATCACCAGTGATATCGCGCAGATTGATCAGTTGCGTCCCGATCAGTGGTGAATCGTCGGGCAGATTGACACCGATAAGCCGGATTCTGCCGTCCGCGAACTCGTTGATCTCCACAGCGCCGGGCACGCTCATCAGGCGCAGGATGGAATTGACCACCTCCTGGTCCGGGTTGATGAGCCTGGAAATGGACATGGGCTCACCGGTCAGGAGTTCATTGTGATCGGCATATTCCGCCGCACGCGCACGAGCCAGCAGTATGATGTTCGGCGAGAGTCGCTTGGCAAAGTAGCAGGCCATGAGGTTGATCTCATCAGAGTCGGTCACGGCCAACAGGATGTCCGCCTGCTGCACACCGGCATCGGTGAGCACCCTGGGACTGGACCCCGAACCCTGCATGGTCTGCACGTCCAAGGTCTCGGATACACGAGTCAACGCCTCGGCCCGATTGTCCACCACCACGACATCCTTGTTCTCGACGGCAAGACGTCTGGCAATATGATATCCGACCTCTCCGGCCCCGACGATTATGATACGCAAAACATTGAACCCCTTCATAAGTGGCAGTGAATTGTGGCAGATATTTTTTTACTCACATTATCTCAAATAGGCAACCGATTCGAGACACTACGCCCGTCCCCCAAGATCCAAAAAACCTGCCCTCTTCAACTGAGACGCCATTGGTTGAGTTATTATTTCCACAAGGTCAAAAAAAACTTCTAGCAAATATAAAACTGCCTCAAACTTTTTATGCTATGAACAGAAATATTC
>JAHJKV010000331.1 GCA_018822065.1 Pseudomonadota bacterium | reverse complement strand
CCCGGAGTGAGGCCATCCGCGACCTGATCCGCAAGATGCTGGTGGAGCAGGAATGGGAGAGCGCCCAGGGCGAGGCCGCCGGGACCCTGACCATGGTCTACGACCACCACCAGTCCGGCCTGGCCCAGAAGCTGGTGGAAATCCAGCACGACACCCACGAGGTCATCCTTTCCACCCTGCATTGTCACCTGGACCACCACAACTGCCTGGAGGTGCTGGTGCTCAAGGGGGACGTGGACCGGATCAAGAGCCTGGGCCAGCGGCTTATCTCCACCAAGGGGGTCAAGCACGGCCACCTGGGCATGACCACCACGGGCAAGGAAATCTAGATGCAGGACGTGCAGAGCCGCAAGGCGGACATCGCATTGGACATCGACCGTGTCGGGGTCAAGGAACTGCGGCTGCCCCTCAAGGTGCGCCAGCGCGGCGAGGGCATGCAACACACCGTGGCCACGGTGGAGCTTTCTGTGGACCTGCCTGCAGCCTTCAAGGGCACCCACATGAGCCGTTTCGTAGAGGCATTGGAGCATTGGAGCGAGGAACTCGACTACCAGACCTTCAAGTCTCTCCTGACCGACGTGGCGGACCGCCTCACGGCCGAACGGGCCTGGGTGCGCTTCCGGTTTCCCTTTTTCCTGAACAAACCCGCTCCAGTGACGGGGAGCCGGGCACTCATGGACTACCAATGTTCGGTCACTGGCGAATGGACCGGGGAGGGGCTTGATTTCACCCTGGGAGTCGAAGTGCCGGTGATGACCGTCTGTCCCTGCTCCAAGGCCATCAGCGAAGAAGGCGCGCATTCTCAGCGGGCCATGGTCAGAATCCTTGCAAAATTCAAGGGTTTTCTCTGGATTGAGGACCTGGTGGAGATCGGCGAGAGCGCTGGGTCGGCGCGGGTCTATTCGCTCCTGAAGCGCGAGGATGAGAAATTCGTCACTGAACAGGCCTTTGCCAACCCCTGCTTTGTGGAGGACGTGGTCCGGGCGGCTGCCCAGCGCCTCACCCAGCACAAACAGGTCACCTGGTTCAAGGTCGAGGTTGAGAGCTTTGAATCCATTCATAACCACTCCGCATTTGCGGTGATTGAACGGAACCTGGAAAAAGGGTAGAGTACTATCGGTGCAAACTATACGAGCGAGGAGTCGAACATGAAACGTCTGACAATATGCATGCTTGTTTTACTCATGGCCCTTGGGGTGGCATCCATGGCCCTGGCCGAGGAAAAGGCCATGGTGGTCCATTTCGTGGTCGTGCCCTCGGACTCTCCGGGAGTGAACTATGCCACGGAAGTCCCGGAGTTGCAGAAGATGCTTACCCGGTTGGCCGGGGGATACACTGCCATGGGAGCGACCCACGGCGGTTCGGCCAAGGACACGGGGCTCACTGCTGAGCAGAACATGAGCTACATGGTGGCGGCGAAGAAGAACGTGGCCGCCGAGATTAGCACCTACGTGACCGAGCACTTCAAGGAAGAGCCCTTCATCCTGGTCTGGAATGCCCAGCGCTACAGCCAGGACAAGTAGATGTCCGCGGGCGATGGCGGATCCAGCATCCAGGCCATGCAGGCCCTGTCTGCGGCCCAGCGGGTCATGGCCAATAATGTCGCCAATGTTAGCACCGAGGGGTTCGCTCCATCGCGTGTGCACATGGAGGACGGGCCAGGGGGCGAGGGCGTGGCTGTTGCGGCGGTGAAGCCGGTCAATGCCGCTGCCCCGGTCGGGCGCAATGCCCAGACCATGGTGGACGAGTTTGTTCGACTCGGGCCGGGTCGGGAGGCAGGCGAACCCTCGGGCACGGACCTGAGCCGCGAAATGGTGAACCTGATCGTGAACGAGCGCTCCTTTGCCGCCAATGCCTCTTTCTTTCGAAATCTCAACGATATGCTTGGTTTTGTTATGGACATGAAGGCCTGATTGCCTGGCCGCACATTCCGCAGCAAACGGACTATACAACCGTTTTTTGATCTGGTAATTTGATATATCTGTCCTTGCGGGCAAATGAAACAGACGAGCCCACGCGCCACTTCGGTGCGCCGGGCTCGAATCGTGTGGAGACATCAT
>JAHJKV010000330.1 GCA_018822065.1 Pseudomonadota bacterium | reverse complement strand
GGGAAGGGTCTCGCTGATATGCCCAAAATCCATGCGGCTCACGGAACTCATCATCAGCATGCCGACCACGATGAGGCTCGGGCCATAGGCACAGGCGGGGATGGAGATGAACAATGGAGAGAGAAACAGGGCCAGCAGAAAGAAAAGGGCCGTGACCACGGAGGTGAGCCCGGTTCGGCCCCCGGCCTGAATCCCCGTGGCCGACTCGATGTATACCCCTGTACTCGTGGTACCCAGACAGGCAGCGACCACCGTGGCCAGCGCATCCACCAAAAGCGGTCGCTTGATGTCGGGCATGTCACCATATTCATCCAGAAAGCCGGCCTGATGTCCGATGGCGTAAATAGTTCCCATCGTGTCAACAAAATCCATGACAAACACGGTCAGAATAACGGAAAAGATTCCCCAAACAAGCGCCCCGGACACATCCATGGCCAAAAACGACTCATTCATGGAGGGCGGGGAACTGAAAATCTGCTCAGGCAAGGGGGAGACGCCAAGCGCCCAGGTGGCAATGGTGATGCCCAGGATTCCTATGATAATCGCACCAGGCACCCGCCAGGCCAAAAGGACGCTCATGATCAAGAGCCCAGACAGGGCCAGAAGGACGTTCAGGTCGCCCATATTGCCCAACATGACCGGCACAGGACCGAACTCCGGCTTGACCACGATCCCGGTGTCCATCAGGCCGATGAAGGTCAGAAACAGGCCGATGCCCATGATGAAGCCCATCTTGAGGCTCAGGGGGATGGCCTTGACAAGCCACTGCCGGACTCCAAGCAGGGTGATGACCACAAAAAGGATGCCTGAGATGAAGATGGCGCCGAGGGCCGTCTGCCAGGAATAGCCAAGCAGACCGCAGACAGTATAGGCCACAAAGGCGTTCTCGCCCATATACGGAGCCACGGCAAAGGGTCGTTTGGCATACAGTCCCATGGCCAATGTGCCAAAGAAGGCCGAGAGAATGGTGGCCACCATGCTCGGGCCAAAAGGAATGCCGGCCGCTTCCAACATCTTGGGGTTGACGATGATGATATAGGCCATGGTCACGAAGGTGGTCAGCCCTGCGACCATCTCGCGACTCACGCTGCTTCCGTGTTTTTCCAATTCAAAATAATCATTCAGGAAGCCCACTGCCTCTCCTTAATGTATTGAGTCACATCATCAGATTACAAGTTCTCGAGCACACGTTGCAACTCGACCAGTTCCAAGGGTTTTGAAACATAACCATTCATCCCGGACGCCAAGAAGCGTTCCCTGTCTCCCTCCATGGCGTGGGCTGTCAGGGCCACTACGGGCACGTCTGCAAGAAGGGGATTCTCGTCGCGCCGAATGCGCCTGGTCGCTTCGATGCCGTCCATGACCGGCATCTGGATGTCCATGAGGACCAGATCGTAGGCCAGACCACGAGCCATGGCTCCCTGCAGTTCTTCCAAGGCCTTGAGCCCGTTCGCTGCACCGAAGGTCTCGATCCCAAGTTTTTCCAGAAAACGTCGTGCCAGCAACTGATTGACTCCGTTGTCCTCAACAACCAGCGCCCGCTTGAAACACAGAGGACGCGACGTTGTCGCCTCCCGCGAATTGGCGAGACGAAGTCCGACCTCTGAAGACTCCATCTCTTCGACCTCCACCGTAAAACAGACCGCCGTACCGACGCCCACTTCGCTCATGATCGAGACAGTACCACCCATAAGCTCCACCAGCCGCCGCACGATGCTCAGGCCCAATCCGGCCCCCTGATACTCCCGGGTATAGGAATCGTCGGCCTGGGCAAAATCCTCGAAGATCCGTTCCACGCTCTCATCCGGGATGCCAATCCCCGTATCCGAGACACAGACGAACAGGCGGGACTTGCGTGCCTCTACAGCCGCAACAAG
Source organism: Pseudomonadota bacterium (assembly GCA_018822065.1). Classification (GTDB taxonomy): domain Bacteria; phylum Desulfobacterota; class Desulfovibrionia; order Desulfovibrionales; family Desulfovibrionaceae; genus JAHJKV01. Next base: position 12,559 of record JAHJKV010000330.1, on the reverse strand, counting down.
GAACGCGATTTCAATCTCCACCTGTCCCCGATCCGTGAACTTGAGCGCATTTCCCAATAAATTAAACAAGATTTGACGAATACGAGTGGCCCCGCCAGAGAGCAGGTCCGGCACGTCCGGGCTGATCGAAACGATGAGCTCAACGCCTTTTGCCGCTGCCGGTTGCACCATGGATTGCACCACGGAGTCCACCATCTCCCGAACCGCGAAACCGGCACGGACAATTTCCATCTTGCCCGCCTCGATCTTGGAGAGATCCAAAATGTCGTTGATCACTGCCAGCAACCCATGGGCGGAGGTCATGGCCGTATTGGCATACTCCCGTTGCAAGGGTTCAAGGGACCCCATCAGCACCAGTTGCAGCATGCCGATGACCCCATTGAGCGGCGTGCGTATTTCATGGCTCATGTTCGCCAGGAAACGACTCTTGGTCAGGGAAAGGGACTCGGCCGCTTCCTTGGCTCCGCGAAGGACCTCTTCCAGCCTCTTCTGCTCGGTGATGTCCCGAATCACTCCGGCCAGCAAACGTCCTGTCTTGTCCGGATTGTCGAAGACCGCCTTGTGGGTGGAAATGACATGCCACACGCCGCCCGTGTCCCAGAATTCCTCCTCATGCTCGACCTTGCCCCCAAGTTCAAATGCAAGGTCGTCCATGCGTTTAAAATTCTCGGCCTGGTCTGCCGGGAAGAAGTCCTGCACGCTCTTGAGATAGAGCTCGTCTTTGGGATACCCGAGCAAAGTCCCTAGAGCCCTGTTCACGATGACCCATTTATGGTCCTTGTCCTTGACATAGATCGGGTCCGGCACCGCGTCGATGATATGGTCCAGAAAACTCTTTGCCCGCGAGAGCTCCTCTTCGGCCCGCTTCAGGCCGGTGATGTCGTGGATGGACCCGACCACCTTGAGACCGCCGCGATCGTCATCACGCACCATGGCTGCGTTCACGGAACAGACGTGCGGTTCGCCGTCTTTGTCCAAAAGCCGCATCTCAAAACCTTCCACCCGGCGGTGGGCACGCAGCAATGCCTGGAAGCGTCGCTGTTCCGCTGGGTCGTCATAGAATTCGCACACATCAAGGCCGAGCACTTCGATTCGCTTATAGCCTGAAACCCGGAACACCGAGGAGCTGATTTCAAGAAATATGCCCTCTGGCGTAGTTTCAAAATACACGTCCTGAATATTGTCGAAGATATTACGGTATTTTCGCTCGCTCCGAACCAGGGCCTGGGCCGCCAGCTTGCTTTCCGTAATGTCGGTGATCGAGCCGGTAATGCCGATGCACTCTCCGCCTTCCAATAATATCCGCGAAGAACTCCTCACCCAGATATGCCCGCCCCACTTGGTCTGGATCCGGTACTCATGGCCCCCGACATTGCCTTCCATGACCTCCCGGAAGCGCTTTTCCACCCCCTCGGCATCTTCAGGATGAATGAATGCCTTAAAATGATTTCCCATCAGTTCGTCCGGCTTGAAGCCGAGGAGCTGTTCGCTCGTCGGGCTGACATAGGTCAGTTCACCCTGCAAATTGGTGGAGAAGATCACGTCATTGAGGTTCTCCACCAGATTCTTGTATTTGTCTTCACTCCTTCGCGCGGCCAGCGACGCACGGTGCCAGTCGGTCAGGTCGCGAGAAATGACAACCGCATGGGTGATGACCCCCTCGTGCCGGTAGGGATAGTAGCACACCTCATAGTATCCATTTTTGGCGCGACCAGGATATCGGAGCCAGGTTTCGTAGGCGACCTCTTCCCCATTGAAACAGAGTTCGAGGGCAGGCAGGATATATGCCTCAAAGATATCACTCCCCCAGACATCACTCACGGACATGCCGACCGGCTGGTCCACCAGATCCGAAACCGCATGGGCAAAGGAATTGTTCGCCGCATCATACACGTAGTCGCGGCTGATAAGAGTCATGGAATCTTTGGCCGCGTTGGCCATGAACATGAAGGGTTTGATGGTCTCGGCATCCGGCACTTCCGGCAACGCATCAAGATCCATGGCTATCCGCTCGAGTTTCACGTCAAGCGGTTCCCCATCACGAATGCTCTCCCGAAGCGTTCTGATCCGTGCGGCAATCTCCCGCAAGGCGTCGGACATGCCCCCCCCTTCACCTTCTGAAACAATTCCATATACTCCTATAGTAAAGCCGACGGCTCATCAATCACTGTGCTTGCCTGTGGAGCCGCTTCGTGGCAAGCTCTCTCCATGCGGTTGACCATCCCATTTCTTACCCTTGTCCTCGGGACCCTTTGTCCTCTGATTCTCTTTGCCGGCCAGTCCGCCGTTCCCACGGCTTCGGCCCTGCCCGAAATGGCGCAATTTGAATCCCTGGGGCAGGACGTGGTTCGCAATTCGCGTGACCTGCCTCTGCGACTGGACAACTCCCAGGGCCACCGCTCCTGCACTCCTCTGTTTTTGTGCATTGCCAGAAACGACCTCTCCGGTGCCAAACATTTCACCCCGGCCGCTTCCGCCCTCGACGCCCTGGACACCAATTCCGGCGCCACGGCCCTGACCTGGGCGGTCCAGACCGCAACGCCCAGCATCGTCGGCTGGTTGTTGGACCTGGGCGCGAACATCGAAGCCCCAGATGGACAGCGCTCCACAGCCCTGGCAACGGCGGCGCGAAATGGCCGGATTCATACGGCCCGTCTACTGCTGGATCGTGGCGCAGACCCGAACCGGGCCACGCCCCTGGGCATTCGCCCGCTGCAACTAGCCTGCGGCAGAGATGGAAGTCTGGAGATGGTTCGGCTGCTGGTAGAACATGGAGCCAATCCCCACTTGAGCGACCGCAATGGATGGACACCCCTGGCCGTTGCCGCAAAAAATGGACGGACGGACGTTGCAGTCTACCTGCTGGAACTCGGCGTCCACCCAGACGGCGCCCCCTCCGCGGCCTACTCTCCCCTGCACTGGGCCTGCGCCGAAGACAAAGAGCAAACCGCTGCACTGCTGGTGCAGCGGGGAGCCAACGTGAACAGCCTCGGCCCCAAGGGGGAAACCCCGCTCTCCTGGTGCCGTTCCGAGCCTCTTCGCGTGCTCCTGGCACAGGCCGGAGCGATTCCGGCTAGCGGGGAATGATCAACCGCTGCCCCGGATGGATGTTGCTCTGGACAGTCAACCCGTTCATGTTGAGCAGGGTTGAAAGCGACACCTTGAGTCGGCGGGCAATAGCCGTCAGGTTATCGCCACTTCGCACCACATAAGATGTCACTTGCGGCTTCAGCTTGGCGACCGCCTCGGCAAACCGCTCTCCAAACCCGACCCCGCCGCCCTCGGGCACAAGCAGTTCAAGGACTCCCTTGGGCAAATCGTCTCCCTGCACCTGCGGATTCAAATCCTTGATGACCTTGAAGTAGGTGCCGGAAGCATCCGCCACCACACGAACCGGTACGGGATAGGGACAGTTCACCATGACCCGATCAAAGCGTGGCGGCGTATAGTAGTCAGCTTCTTCCAACAGCAATCCATACCGTTCGGGGTTGGCCATGATCTCCTTGACCGCGATCGCCCGGAACACATAGGCCTGGGTTTCCAAGGGCAGATACAGCCGGTGGAAATCCTCCACTCCCTGAGTGCGAATACGCTTCTTGAGTCCCTGCTCTCCCATGTTGTAGGCTGCGGCGGCCAAGGACCAGGAGTCGAACATGCCCTGCAGATCCGCCAGATACTCCAAAGCCGCCGTGGTGGAAGTGAAGATGTTGCGACGTTCGTCAATGGAACTGTCCACGCGCAGGCCGTAACGCAGCGCGGTGGGCCGGATGAACTGCCAGTAACCCATAGCCCCGCTTCGAGAGCCAGCATGAGGCTTGAGCGCGGACTCAATCACCGCCAGATACTTCAAATCGTCCGGCATGCCCCGTGCCTTGAGCTGGGCTTCGATGTATGGAAAATAGCGGCCCGAGCGCTTGATATAGAGGAGCATCTGCGCCCGGTCCCAGAGGTTGAGCAGCAATTCCTTTTCCAGCCGTTCGCGCACATCGGGGTTATCCATGGGCACGACTTCTCCGCAGAAATCCGGCGGGCTATCCAGCCGCAGGCTTGTGACCAGGGAGGGAAACCTGGCTGGTGCCCTCTCGATGTTCGACGCCTTGGCCGTTATTGCGAAAACAGGGCCGACAGAGAAGAGCAGTGCCGGAACGAGGAGCATGAGAATGCCGATGCGAAGGGGGGTGTTCATCCTGCACACCATAGCCGAGGCGAGAGCGACGGGCAACAGCAGAAGGGGCACCGAAGCGCCCCTTGTCTACCGTCACCAGACCGCTCAAAAACCGCACTATCTCTTCCTAGGTCGAGATTTCCGCTCCGAGAGTGACGAAGTGCACTTCCAGGCTCTTGTTGTTTGCGGTTTCAACCCTGTGCAGCACCTGCCTTCCTCCTCCGTCAGCATGGGAGAAGGTCACGGTGCCTTCGACCACAGCCTTGTTGGTAAGGAAGTCCGCCACCCTCGCGAGGGGGACAGCATCCCAGTGCTCTCCGTCGTCACGAGAAACGGATACCACCAGATCCTCATTCAGACTGATGGCTTCCAGCTCCCGGAGGACCGCCAATACCCTGGCACTAACCGGCACCGCTGTGGTGTCCAGAGCGTTCAGTTGCAGGACCATGTTTGCAGGCATGGAATCGACATCGAAGGTGACGGACGCGACGCTCGGATTCTGGCTGATACTGGTGGACTTGAGGGCAACAGCAACAAACACCTCGCCGGAGGGCGACGGGAAATCCCCGTCCGCAATTCCGGCAAGAGTAGCACCGCTCATCCATCCAGCCCCATCGTCGGGACATGGGAACTAAAAAGCCTCAAACGAATCACCCTCCCACGCCTTCCAAATCGTACCCCCGTCGAAACTCAAGGCATACAGAACCGTCTGGCTATCCAACGTCTCGACCACTGCCACGCTGTTGATGTCCGACCAGATGGAGATGTCCAAGCCGGATGTAGTCGTAGCCTTTCAGTCCGAAGGCATGGTAAAGAAGATTCGTAGACATGTCGATTCATCCTCCCGATGTTTGGTAGTGCTTTCATCGGTTGGACGCCATGTCCCTTAATTTTGTCAAAAAGTACTCTTCACCCGGATGAACCAAAATAAAACGGCGACGTTGGTCCCAAAAAGTGGCTAGTCGATCTCGCTACACAACTTCCAGTCGCCATCCTCCATCAACATGCCAAGCTCCTGGTCGAGATCGCGAACCTCGTCCGCCCGGCCAGGGATACTGATGATAAGGGGGCCGGTCATCTTGACATTGGCCGTGAACTCCTCGACCTTCTCGGCCTGGAACTCCACCTGGGAAAAATCATAGCGCACGTCCGCGCTGTCCACGCCCATGGAGCGCATGATTTCGGCCATCTGCTCCATCTCCTGCCGCGAGTTCTCAAGGGAATCGCGCATTCTGGAGCAGACCACCTCAAGCATCGAGTCCAGGTCCGAACTCTTCCAGGCCAGGGCGGCCACCCGGGCCACGGCAACGGGATCGGCCTCATCCACCTCAGGACCGCCGCACGCAGTCAGGAACATGAGAGCCAAACAGGCGCAGGCAATCAATTTTATCATCGAGTCTCTCCTCATCACTCAGGCCTCGGCAAAACTTTAGCGGAAGTCCTCGCACAGCTTCCACTCATCCTCAACCAACACCAGGGTGAGATCTTCGTCCACATCTTCCTCGGCCCCGGCCCAGACAACCGTCCCGGTCACCCGGACAATGGCTTCGACCTCCCCCTCGGAGATCAGCTCATAGGCGAGTTCCTGCACATTGATGACCATGCCCGCCTCTCGGGCAGCGTCGATCTGTTGGCTGCTCTCCCGAATGGTGACGGCAACCGCGGGGCAGGACAATCCGGCCATGCCTTCAATGTCCAGCGTGGCCAGGGCCTGCATGTACGACTTGACCACCTCGTCCGGGCCAGGTCCGCCGCAGCCGCCCAAGAGGGGCAAGGCGAGCAGCAAACAGGCAAGTAGTGTCCTGATCATGCGTCCTCCAGTGGCCGAAACTGTAGCCGCACCCAAAGGCCGGGTCAATGCACCCCGACCACTTCTGCACCCCGACCACTTCCTGTCACCCTCCCCCAGATTGCTGGTCCAAGGCTGTGGATTTTTTTCCTGTTTCACGCTATGGCTGCCCGTATCCAAGTCACAGGAAGGAGTTCCTCATGAAAAATTTCGTCTTCACCATTCTTGTCGCCGCCATTCTCGTCGCTGCCGGCTTTGTGGCCGACAACACCAGCAGCAAGTCGGACCTGCCCTTTGAAGCGGGCATGCTCCAGGCCCCGGAGATTCAGCGCGGCCACGGTGGCGCGGCAGCGGAAGGCCATGGCACAGCCGTTGCCGAAGGCCACGAAGCCGCGGTCGAAGAGGATCACGGAGCCGCTGTTGAAGAAGAGCACGGCACCGAGGTTGAAGAAGGACACGGCACGGAAGAAGCTCCGGCAGAGAGCCATAGCTGATCCTTTCTGCCCCTGTCCGGCATTGCAAAAAAAAAACCGGGTCGGTTACGCAACCGACCCGTTCCATCTGTTTTTCTCCAAATCCACCACCTCAAGTCGGAACCACCCAGAGCAGATGCTCCTTGTTGATAAAGATCACCTTCTGGCGGGAACCCCGACCATCCGCGAACTTGCAGACCGCGTCATACAACACCAGAAACCGTTCTTCATCATTGACCTCGTCCGCGAGTGTCTTGGTGGTCCGCGCCGTGCCTTTGATGGTGGAGCCGTCCTGCAACCGCACAAGCAGTTTGCCGTACTCCTCCTCTTCCAAGGCATAATCGAATTGTTCTTCGTTCATATTCTCCGGCCCTGTTCTCGGTTGCTAAAACCCACGCCCCATCGGTATCAACCAACAGCGCATCTGGTCTAGGGTCGAAGATTGCACCCCCCCAGCCCAGGTGTCAACAGGACAGGAAGTTGGATGCGTTTTGCCCCGAAACTTGTTATACCCTCTTTCGTCATGCTCACGTTCCAAGACACCGCCAGGATCAACCCATGAAACGCATCGCTTTCGCCCTCTTTCTCCTTTCCGCCCTGATCCTGGCCATGGTCATGGTCGTCAACTCCTTGACGACCGGCATGGAAAAAAACGCCAACGAATTCTTTCTGACCGTCAGCGAGGGACAGCTCGACACAGCCATGAACTATCTTTCCAACGGATTTCGCAACACCCTGGACCCGGAAGAATTCCGTGCCTACCTGCAAAGCAGCGGCATGGACACCTTCGAAACCTCCTCCTGGGACTCGCGGTCCTATGCCCGCAGCCAGGGCGAGATTGAGGGCGTCATCTACCTCCAGGACGGCTCGGTCCAACCCGTACGCCTGCTCTTCGTCCTCGAGGAAGACGAGTGGCGCATCCACTCCATTGAGGCCCACCTTCCCGGCATCACCCCGACCATCAACATCAAGCGCCTCCCGCCCCTCAAGTTCCTTGAACACATGGCTTCCAAGACCGTTGGCCTTTTTGGAAAAAACGTGAGCACAGGCGATTTCGACCCCTTTTACCGCACCATCTCCGCCCTGTGGCAGAGCCGCACCTCGCCCGACCAACTGCTTGAGGCCTTCAAGCCCTTTGTGGACAACCATGTGGACCTCTCAGAATTTGCCCAGGTGCCCCCGGTCTTCAATGAACCACCCCTGATCGACTCTGGGGGAGTGCTCCGGCTCCGAGGCTATTTCCCTCATGAGGCAGGCACCCTCTCCTTTGACCTGAGCTTCACCTATGAATACCCGGAATGGAAATTGCTTGGGCTGAATGTTAGTCTGTAACATTCACCCGGTAGGACCATGCACGGAAAGAAACATACCGTCTTCCTCCTCATCAGCCTCGGGCTGCTCCTCACCCTGGCCTCGCCGATTATGGCGTCGGCTGAGTCTTCGGATTCGCCCGAAGAACTAGTCCTCCAACTCGGCAGTCGCGACCCGGCCAGCCGAACCAAAGCCTTCGACATGCTCGTCGGCATCGGCACCACTGCCCTCCCCGACCTGATCAAAGGCCTGAAAAGCTCCAATTCAAATATCCGTGGCGGGTCCACGCGCATTCTGGCCCGCCTGGGCGAAGACGCCGTGCCGGACCTCATCACGGCCCTGGGGGACAGCACCCGCAGTGCCCGCATCCAGGCCGCGCACGCCCTGGGACTCATGGGTTCCTCCGCTTCAGACGCGGTCCTGGCCCTGGCCCGCTCCCTGACGGACCCGGTGGAAGACGTCCGAGGCAATGCTGCGGCGGCCCTGGGTGAGATTGGCGGCGAATCCGCAACAGCCATCCCGGACCTCTCCCGCTCCCTGCGCGACCCGAGCCCCTGGGTGCGCCGCAATGCCGCCCAAGCCCTGGGACGCATTGGTTCCCCGGCCCGGGAAGCCACCGGACCCCTGGTCACAGCCCTGGAAGACAAAAGCCCCAAGGTCCGGAGCGAAGCCGCCCAGGCCCTAGGACGCATCGACCCGGACCCTGCTGTGGCCCGAACCGCCCTGGAGGGGCTCAAGAACGACCCTCAGCAATCCGTTCGAGATGCCGCAAACGAGGCCCTGAAAGGCATCGATGAAGTGGAGACAAAACCCGTTGACACCACTGACGATGTCGATGGCCCAACCACGAGCGCCGGCCCACTTCCTTCCCTGGTGGAATCCTTGGGCGATGACGACCCCTCCACACGCGACACCGCTGCCGCACAACTGACATCCATGGGCAGCGAGGCCGTCCCAGCCCTGGCCTGGGCCCTGGACCACGACGACGTGCGCATCCGCCGCCGCGCCGCCGAGATATTGCTGGCAGATGGAGCACAAGCGGCCCCCGCCCATGCTGCCTTGACCCGCGCCCTGAAAGACTCGGATCCCGAAGTCCGCCGCTATGCGGCTCGCGCCCTGGGAGGCCTGGGCAAGACAGCCGCTCCGGCCGCCGCCCAGCTTGGAACAGCCCTGACGGACGAGGACCCTGGCGTTCGCATGGAGGCCATGACCGCCCTTTCCCAACTCGGCCCCGATGCCCTGGACGGACTGGACGGGCTCATCGCCGCCCTACAGGACGAAGACCCCAGAATCGCCGTACAGGCCCCGGTTGTCATCGGCTCACTCGGCTCGGAAGCTGCATCCGCCACCCAAGCCCTGACAGCGACCCTGGAGCATGAACTTCCCGAAGTCCGGCGCAATGCCGCCGATGCCCTGGGTGAAATCGGCCCACGCGCCCTGGCCGCTGGCCCGGCCTTGACCAAGGCTCAGGCCGACCCGGAAGAAATTGTCCGCACCAGCGCCAAACGTGCGCTCAGGTACCTGGGCTACAATCCGGCAACCGAACAAACGACCGCACCGGCCACTCCCCTTCAATCGGCAGCTATCGCACCACCGCAGCCGACACAGACCCCTCCGGCCCCTGACGGCAAAACCACTTCCTGGACCGCCTCTCCCGAGGACTTGGAACCCGCGCCCTGGCTGCCAAAGGACCTCCCTGCCGCCGGTTCCAAGAGCGCGACAGCCCAGCCCAAGGCCACCAATCCGACGGTCACGGCCCCGGTTCCTGCCCCTGCCCCTGCCCAGAAAGTCACTGCCATCGTCGTCTCGCCGCAGCTTCCGACATCGCCGGATACGAAACCCCTTCCCCATGCTCCAGCGGAACTTTTCACCGCCGGGGAACAGGCATTTCAGACCGGGCAAATGGACCGGGCAGCACAAGCCTATGCCCAGGCAGCCGCCAAGGGACATGCCCCAGCCCAGACCCGCCTTGGCGAACTGCATCTGTCAGGTCAGGGAGTATCCAAAGACATCACCCAGGCCATGCACTGGTTTCGCCGGGCCGCAGCTAAGGGAGAAGCCGAAGCCTACTATCGCATGGGCTACATGTACGAACAGGGGTTGACCGTTCCAGCGGACCTGAAAAAGGCCAAGGAATGGTACGAACGCGCCGCAGCCAAGAAAAGCGCCCGCGCCGTGGAACGCCTCAAATCACTGCCGGGGAGATGATCCATGAAACAGCTCGCCATCTTTCTCCTCGCCCTGAGCCTCCTGACCCTGAGCCTTCTGTCCCAGGCCGGATTTGCCCGAGCCGATGCCCAGTCCCAGAAATGGTACGCCGAAGAACAAAAATGCCTGGCCAAATGCCCCAAGCTGCCCCGGTTCGGGGGCACTGAAACCGCGAAGCAGTTCCAGGAGCGCATCAAGAAGACCGACAAGTACAACGCCTGCCAGAAGGCCTGCACAGAGGAATACTTGAACCGGGTCAGCCCCAAACGAGAGCCCTTCGACGATGGTTCCAAGGGATATTTCAAGCGCAACCAATAAGGCGAAGAGTACAACAACCCTTCGCCTTATTTTTTTTCAGTATTTTTTATGATTTCCGAAAACTTATCGTTGCGCAGTTCGCATGGCGTCAGTGATCTTGACCGCAGCATCCTTCAAAATGTCTGAGAGTCCCTCGGCCATGATGGCCTCAGGCCCCTCGGAAGCGAGCAGGAAGGTCCGCTCCACCGTGCCGGAATAGGTCTGCCCGAAGAGCATCTCCCCGTCCCGTGAGAGTTGCACCCGGATATCCATGTGTGTGGACCACTGGTTGATGCCGATCTTGTCCAGGCTGACGGACAGGACTTCCCCGTCAATGACAAACCCTTCGTCAGTCGATTCGACGCTCACCACCACGCACCTGCAGCCCCGGCTCTCGATTTCTCTGTACAGCGAACGGCTGACCCATTCGGCCACGTCGGAGGCGGCAGTATAGTTGGTCTGTTCGTCCATGACCCCGAGGGTCTTGGCTGGCCGCTTGTCCACAAATCCGACAAGGGTGACGTCCCAACGGCACCAGGGAGTGTCGCTCAGGGCTTCCGGATAGGAAAGCGGAACCACGCTCGTTGCCAAGCAGCCAGCATTCAGGAGCAGACCAGTCATCACAACGCCGAAGAGTATCATTTTTCTCATTGTCGCCTCATGGTTCAAGTTTACCGGTATTCATACCTCCGATATCCTCAAATGAAAAGTATCTTGCCTGTGGCGTTACATACCTTTTACACCCCGCATGAACCGTTGGCTGTGAAACAGAATTGGTATATGCTCCGCCACAAGGAGCTTGAATGAAGATACGAATCCTGGCAACCGCCCTGCTCATACTGCTCATGACCGTACCCTCGGCCCTGGCCGGACAGTACCACGTCACCGGGCTTGTGGTCGCGGCAGACAACGGCTCTCCTCTCCAGGGAGTCTCTGTTTCCGCCTCGGAAACCGGCTCTTCCGCCAGCACCAATGCCAGCGGCCGATTCACCCTGGACGTCACGACCGACAAACCGGTGACCCTGCAGTTTTTCCTCCAGGGCTACCGCACTGTAAACAAGGCCATCGACAGTTCCACCTCTGCTATTATCGTTTCGATGCAAAAAACCAATTGATTTGATTCAACCCTCATCCTTCCCTCCTTTGTTCCCTTTCTCCCTTGACACTGGTCCAGCATTTAATAGTGTAAGCTTTGTAACTTTTGAACAACTTGGTCGTGTGGGGACGATTATACTCGGGTAGGCATCGGTATGAAGAAGATTCGTGTCATGTGCGTTGACGATCAGGCATTGGTTCGCCAGACCCTGACAACAATACTGGAGTCTGACCCGGACATTGAGGTCATGGCCACGGCCCAGGATCCCTTTGCTGCTGCGGAAAAAATGAAGACGCAAGTCCCGGATGTACTCATCCTTGACATTGAAATGCCCCGCATGGACGGACTGACTTTTTTAAAAAAAATTATGGCCCAGCACCCGATTCCGGTGATCATCTGCTCCTCGTTGGCGGTCAAGGGAAACGAAAACGCGCTCAAAGCCCTTGAATACGGTGCAGTGGAGATCATCACCAAGCCACAGGTTTCCACCAAGAAATTTCTGGAAGAATCCACCATCCGCATCTGCGACGTGGTCAAGGCCGTGGCCCAGGTCCAGGTGAAACGCAAGACGATCTCCGAGATCAAGGTCAGCCCCAAGCTCTCTGCCGACGCCGTTATCGAAAAAACCAGGCCCTTCAGCAGTTCCACGACGGACCGGATCCTCCTTGTCGGTGCCTCAACCGGCGGAACCGAAGCCCTGGCCTCCTTCCTTCAGGCCATGCCCGTTGACTGCCCCCCACTGGCCATCGTCCAACACATGCCCGAGCACTTCACTGCCGCCTTTGCCCGGCGGCTGGACCAAACCTGCCGCATCCGGGTCAAGGAGGCAGAGGACAACGACACCCTGAACCCGGGACAAGCGTTGATCGCCCCCGGAAACATGCACATGCTGCTCAAGCGGAGCGGCACACGCTACTACGTGCAGGTCAAGTCCGGCCCTCTGGTGTCGCGGCACCGGCCCTCGGTGGACGTGCTCTTCCGTTCCGGCGCTCAGAATGCGGGCAAGAACGTTGTGGCCGCCATCATGACCGGCATGGGCGACGACGGTGCCAAGGGCATGAAGGAGCTGTTTGACGCCGGTGCCCACACCATCGCCCAGAACGAGGCCACCTCCGTCGTCTTTGGCATGCCCAAAGAAGCCATCGCCCTGGGCGGCGTTCACAAGATTTTACCCTTGCAACACATCGCCCTGAGCATGCTCCAGGCCGCGAACTCCTGAG
>JAHJKV010000329.1 GCA_018822065.1 Pseudomonadota bacterium | reverse complement strand
GTGGGGGTTTCGCAACCGTGTACCCGGGAGGAGTCGGTTGCGCCGGGCGGAGGTGAGGTCGTGTCTCGCCCGGCACCCGGGGTGGTTGAGGTGGCAGTGATGCCTGTGCTCCGCGAGCCGGATCCGATGGACCTGCTGCATCCGGCGACCAGGGAGTATCGGGTGGCCTTGCGCCGGAGGTCTGTGCGGAAGGGCAAAGCCCGGTGGCGGGTGGCCCGCGCCTGGCTGCTCGAACGAATTGACCGATTGCTCGCAGCAGGATGGACCAGACTGGAACTCTTTGCCGCTGGCACCACGGCCTACCCCTACGGCTGGGGGCTGGCCTGGTGGGGGTTCATGACCGATCCGACCAAGGAACTGGAACTGACGAGCGAGGGTTGGGTGCAGATCCGTATCCAGACTTCGAGGGGTGAAGTGCTCCAGTGTGCTCGACCCATGATTCCAATGGTGTGGCCTAGGCCGAATACCCCAAGGCATGAGCAAGAGGAAACGCAATGAAATCAAGACAAAAGGCAGTTCATGGGTCCTTTCTCCCCATCCCCGCGCAGCGGGTCACTACGTCGCGCAGGTTTCGGGGCTGTGAAATGATTGGATTTTGTTGAGGTTTTGAGGATCGGGTCTTGATGGAGGCTACATCGGTTTTGGGGTGTGTGATCCTGGTCGGTGGAGGGTAATGGGCGGGGGAGAATGAAAAGCCGAATGATCGTCGGGGAAATGCAGGAGATGGAGAACATGGTCAAGGCACAGCAAAAAATAGACAAAGAGCAAAAAAAGCGGGTGTTTGAGAACGCCAGGCAGGTGTGGCTTTTTGTGACCGGTGAGCTTGGGCTCCGGGTGTCGGAGAACACGGTTCGGAATCACATCGAGGCCGGGAAGCTGCGGCCGCGCAAGGGCGGTGGATTCTCTGAGAAGACCGTGCGGAGTTATGCCTCGAATGTCTGGCCGAAGCAGGTGGACCAGGACCCGGAGAAGGACACACCCACTGGCCCCGCGGACAGGGGAGGGCATTAACGGACGGTCGAGGCTACGGCCAACCTTCGGGAGGTGAAGGCGGAACGTGAGCGCTTCGAGTTTGACAGGGAGCTCGGTCGGTACGTGGAGACCTCCAGCATCGAGCGCGAGCTCTCCCTGCGGGCCCGGGCGTTCAAGCTTGCTCTGGAACGCTTCGGCCATGACCAGGCTGAGAAGGTGGCGGCCATTTTCGGCGGGACAGAGGAGTCTGCCCGGGATCTGGCGCTCACCCTGGGGGTGGACGAGGACAAGATTCCGATGCTTGTCACCTGGGCCCAGAGCCAGGGGGAAGTGTTTAAGAAGTTTTGGCGTCCAGAGGTGGTCCGGTTCCTGGATGCCTTTTCCACTGGAGTCTGGTGGGACGAAGAGATGAAAGAAGCCTGGGAGAGGATGAAGCGCCATGGATGAAGCTGTTGCTATGTTGGAACCTCCGTTCAGGTTCTCCGATTCAGAGCGAGCGGTTTTTGCCAAGCCGCCTACCTTCCGGACCTTTGACTGGGCTCGGAAGAACATGCGCATCGTGGCCGGGCCCTACAAGAACCAGCTCTTCCGTCCGGACATCGCTCCTTATGCTGAGTGGATCATGGACATCTTCGACCTGCCGCATGTGCGGGAGGTCTACATCATCGGCCCCAGCCAGATCACCAAGACGTCCATCGGCTACGCCTGCCTGCTTGCGGAGATGGACCGCGAGGTGGACACCATGGGCCTGTGCATGCCGGAAGAGAAGGGGCTGAACCGGATGATGGAAGAGCGGCTTACCAAACACGTGAAGGCGAGCAAGTCGCTCCGAGACAAGGTCAGCAAGGATCGTCACGCCTTCCGGGTGGACGAGATTCGTTTTCAGGGCGGGACGCTTTTTGGAATGTGGTCCGGTTCGGAGTCCAGGGTTCGCTCTCACACCATGCGGGTGCTCATTGGCGACGAGCCGGACGCCTATGATTCCAAGGGCACGCTGGCCCTGCTGCGGGAGCGGTTGACCATCTACGAAGAAATGGAAGTCTCCAAGTTTCTGGTGATGGGCAAGGTCCGGGGGACGGAACAGGAGTCCGAGACCTGGCAGGAGGCAAAGGCCAGGGGGCAGGTCTGGTACAACATCGAGGCCAGGTGTCCGGTCTGTCATGAGTACCAGGTCATGGATGACCGGCGGATCAAGCCCCTTGAGGACACCAGGGATCACAAGGAGATCCGGCGTCTGGAGCTCGGGCGGTACGAGTGCGAACACTGCGGCTACCAGTGGAACGACAGCGTCCGGAACCTGGCCATCCGGGCCGGGCGGCTGAAGGCGGACAAGGAGGTGGAACGCCCGACAGTCGTGGTGTTCCAGATCCGGTCCTGGGAGTCGCTGCTGATCTCGCTCTCCAAGGTTCTGGCGGACTGGTTCGAGGCCCAGGAGCACATGGACCCGGTGAAGCTCCGGAACTACGACAACAACCACAAGGCCGTGCCGTTCAAGGTCATCACCAGGGAGACCCAGGAGAGCACGGTGCGCAAGATGATCCTGCGGGACCATGAGCCACGAACTGTGCCGCCCGAGGCCTGGGCGCTGACCTGTGGGATCGACATGCAGCTCACCGGGTTCTGGTTCGTGGTCCGGGCCTGGGCGAAGAGCATGGAAAGCTGGCTGGTGGACTGGAACTGGCTGAATACCTGGGATGATGTTTCCGTATTGCTCGACGCCACCTACCCTGTGGCGGGGATGGAGGGCGTGGTCGCTCCCATCTGGCGGGCCGGGATCGATATCGGCGGCACCAGGAAGGATGGGCGAGATGAGGGGGTAACCATGACTGAAGAGGCCAAGGCCTTCCTGCAGGACAACTGGTGGCGGGGGAATGTATTCGGCACCAAGGGGTCGGCCAGGGACATGCCGGTCTCGGTTCGCATGACCCAGGTTGGCCGCGCTCCAGACATAGGCTCCAAGGTGCAGGCAGCCATCGGAAAACTCACCGTCTACCTCATCGACACCAAGAGCATGAAGGATCGGATCCACGTTAGGTTGCATCCTGAGAGCAAGATGCCCATGTGGCTATTTGCCGAAGAGCGCAAAGACTCCCTCGCGCCGTACATCAAGCAGCTGCTCGCCGAGCAGAAGAAGATGAACGAGAAGGGCAAAGAGGTCTGGGACGCTGGTCGCAGGGCGAACCACCTGCTCGACTGCGAGGTGATCAACTCGGCCTGCGCTGATCCGCTCTGGACGCCAAGCCTGCGCATGTTGCCCGAACCGGTGTTCATCTATCCCGAGACGTCGGTCCAGAGAGAGACGAGAAGCAGCAGCGAAGAGAGGCGGCGATGGTAGAAAAAGACGATGATGCCTTGAATGGCATGAGCGAGATTTGCTTGTTCGTCGGGTTTTCAGCCCCGACAATCCTGAGCTGGATCCGGACCATGGGTTTCCCGGCCAAACAGATGAAACGCGGTTGCTCCTGGGTGGCCAGCAAGAGGGCCATCCGGGCTTGGCGGGCTAGGACGGGGAACTAGGTTTGTCGGGTAGGTTGTGTCTTTGATGCTAGCAGTATATGCAATTGGTCGATTTGCAGGCTAGTCCAAATAAGGTTTTATCAGTCAGAGATTACTTTTCAGGAATCGAAGCACTCTTCACAGGGATGAACCTCTTCATACTCCTATAAGCTGACGTCTAATGTCGAGCACTGAAATTAATAATTAGATCGAAATATTGCAAGAGACAAAAAGACTGTCGTGGAACTTGAAAAGGCAGG
>JAHJKV010000328.1 GCA_018822065.1 Pseudomonadota bacterium | reverse complement strand
CCTCGGCCTTGCGGGAAAGTTCATCCAGTTCGTTCATCTTCTGCTTGGACTCGCCACGGGCGATTTCCAACTGTTCGGAAAACCGGCCAATCGCGGTGGCGATGCCGCCAAAGTCACCAGTGAGCCCCAGAGGAAGGACGACGCGTTCCTCGCGGGACCGACCCTCGGCTGCAATGGTCAGGGCCTTGAGTTTTCCGCTTGCCCGCTGCAGCAGAACAAAACATGATACGGCCAGCACCAGGACCAGGCCGCCCAAGGCAGCCACCACCATGCCCGAAGGCACGATGGTCAGGCCGAGCCCCAAGACGACAGCCCCTGCTAGTGCAATGCACAGCACGAGGAAAACGGAATATTTCATGGATGGGTCACCTTATTTGGAATTGCAACATGATCGATGGTTCACACCATCTTCATTGTAACATATGCGCGTACTGCCAAGAATTCAACATTGATTTTGATCTCATATCACATTCACTTACTGAAACGGCCATGAATGTTCAGACTGGATTTCCTCCATCAGGACGGGTAGGTTTGTGTTTGAAAAACCTAAGGAGCGAACATGGCAGAAGAATCCACGCCCATCCGAGTGCTCATCCAACACGACTTTATCGATATCGCCCCGAAATATCTGGACACCGTACGCCGATCCCTGGGTGAAATACGAGAAGCGATGGCTCTAAGCGACATGGACACGGTTCGCAGCATGGGACACCAGATGAAGGGAGAAGGCGCGCCTTTTGGCTTTGAGCTGATCAGCCAACTCGGCATCAAACTGCAACAGGCTGCGGAAAGCAAGGATGTCGAATCCATCGCCACCATCCTCGACCGGCTGGGCCACTACCTGGATAGTATTGTCCTCGAATCAGCCTGACTTAGGTTCCAGATAGCGCCCGTCGGCTCAGGACCAGACGATCCTCTTCCGGACGATAGAAACCTGAAACAAAAACACTCTCGGCAAAGCCAAACCCCTCGTACAATCGGCGAGCCCTCTGGTTGGCAGGGTCAACGGTCAGAAAGACCTCCGCGCCCCGATCGTCCAGTTCGGCCAACAGGACTCGGAAAAGTCCGGAACCGATGCCCCTGCCCCGAAAAACCTCCTGCACCATGACCTTGTGCAGGCACCAGCTCCCGGCCAGACAGGGAAACGCCAGCACCGCCCCGACCAGTTCACTCCCCTGACAGGCCACAAAGGTCAAGGCGTGCTCAACCCATAACCGCCAGACATGCTCTCCGTCCGGGACAAAGGTGGCGTCCGCGTTTTGCCTCCAGGCCCCCCGGTCCAGGGCTGCTATTTCGAGAAAATCCCCGGGCCGCGCTCGTCGGTAGGTTACATCACTCATGCTTTGCATTTTGATAGACCATCATGGCCCCAAACTTGCGATCTTCGGTGAGGATGTGGTCGATGAGCCAGTCCTTGAAGAAGACCATGAATTCCACCTCGCGATTGGAGCAGTTCGCCCGCAACCTCTCCACCTTGCGCTTCATGTCCCTGAGCAGGTCATGGTGCAACAGGCGATGGTGTTCGAGTTCCGGAAATCCGGCCTGGGCGTACCAGTCCAACTCACGTTTGAAATGCATGGCCGAGAAGCGCACAAATTCACCCAAAGCCTTGTCCAGCGCCTCGTCCATGTCCTTTCCGGAACACGTGGAGAGCATCCGGTGAACCTCCTTGGCCCGACTCATGATGCCTCGGTGGTCTTCATCCTGCTTCTCCACCCCGGTGCTGAACTCTACCCGCCAGTCAAAGACGTCCATTCCCGTAGGCACGGCCTCCACGATGGCCTCCACCCGGTTTCGGAAGGTTTCATAGAGCTTCCAGCGCACCACCGGGATATCGCGAATGGTGTCCGCTGGGATGACGTAGAGGTTGACATGGTCCACTGCATAGCCCTGGGTGATACAGGGAGTATCGAAGGTCACGAAACCCTCGCCCAAAAACCCGAAGCGCTTGATGGTGTGCAGAATTCGTTCGCCGAAGCGAATCTCCACCTGGCCTTCATCGATGATGAACACCGCTGGAACCGTCTCATGGCTGATTATCTCTCCCGGCTCAAAGGTGACCGGAATCATGGCCTCGGCCACCCGGTTTTGAACCGCGGTGGAAAGCCCGTCAAATATCCAGGTTTCCTCCAGGAAAGCGCGGCCCTCACGGAGCCGCGCGATGCGCTGGATATGGGCGCTCTTTTTCGCCACCCGGGCCAGGAGACTGCTGGGAATGCGCAGGGCCACCAGATGGGACAGGGCTCGATAGGTGGTGGGGCTGGGTTCTCCGGCCAGGGCGGAGATGTCTCCCACCATACCCCCTG
>JAHJKV010000327.1 GCA_018822065.1 Pseudomonadota bacterium | reverse complement strand
ATGCGCTAGTATCTTGACACCGGAAGCCGCATGGCTTAGCCATGTCCTCCGCGTGGGCCATTAGCTCAGTTGGATAGAGTGCTTGCCTCCGGAGCAAGAAGTCGCAAGTTCGAATCTTGCATGGCCCACCATCGCGAAGTTCAAAGCCCCTGCCGCAAGCAGGGGCTTTCTTTCGTGGTTCGGTGGGCAGACGCGCAGGCTCAAGTTTGGTCCAGCACCTGGCTGATGACCCGCATCAGGGCTTCCATGTCCACGGGCTTGGCCAGGTAGCCGTTCATGCCAGCCTGGAGGAATCTTTCCTCGTCGCCCTGCATGGCATAGGCGGTGAGGGCGATGATCGGGATATGAGCCTGGTTCTTGAATTCCGGTAGGCTGCGGATGGCCCGTGCCACCTCTACCCCGTCGAGCACCGGCATCTGGATGTCGAGGAGCACGAGATCAAAGGTGCCTTGTCTTAGGCATGCCAACGTTTCTTCACCGTTGATTGCGCTCGTCGTCTGCACGCCCTGTTTTTGGAGAAGCTTGGTCAGGGCCATGAGGTTGACGGGGTCGTCTTCCACCACCAGCAGATGCAGGTCCTGTCCCGGAGTGGAGGGCGAGATCGGTTCGGGGACTACTGTTTTTGGCCCCAGTTCGACCTTGCCGAAGGGGAGGCTCAGATAGAAGGTTGTGCCCTGGCCTTCCTGACTGACAAAGTCGAGACTGCCATTTAGAAGCGACACGAGCCGACGGACTATGTTCAGTCCCAGTCCGGCCCCCTGGAATCGACGTGTGAAACTCGAGTCGGCCTGGGTAAAGGCTTCGAACACGGCGCGCAGTTTATCTTCGGCAATGCCTAGTCCTGTGTCGGTGACAGTGAAGAGTATCCGGTTGGTGCCCTTGGCGGAGCGGGGGAGTTTCCAGGTCTGGAGTTCCACGCTGCCGTTTGCGGTGAACTTGATGGCATTGCCCACAAGATTGAACAGAATTTGACGCACCAGCTGTGCGTCGCCGATCATTTCCTCGGGCAGGTCGGGGTCGATGTCCACCCGGAAGTCCAGGTCGGCCTGTCGGGCCGGGAGATGAAACAGAGTCTGGACTGAACCAAGTATTTCCCGGACATTGAACGGTTCGTACGAAACCTCCATCTTGCCCGCCTCGATACGCGAGAGGTCGAGAATGTCGCCCAACAGTCGAGTCAGGCCTTTGCAGGAGGTGACGCCCTCCTGGGCGTAATCAAGCTGTTCCTCGTTGAGGCTGGTCGTCTGGAGCAGTTGGAGCATGCCCATGATGCCGTTGATCGGGGTGCGCAGTTCGTGGCTCATATTGGCCAGGAATTGTGATTTGGCCGTGTTGGCTATCTCTGCCTGCTCCTTGGCCCGAACCAGGGCGATCTCCGCGGCCTTGCGCTTGGCCACATCCTCCAAAGTGGCAATGACCTCGGTGGGGGGAATTCCAATGTTCACCGGGTTGAATACCACCCGCAGATGACTGGTCTTGTCCCCGGTGATGGAGGTGTACTCGTTTTCGTAGACAGCCATTTTCCCGTTGATGGCTTCTCCGAGGCTCTGGCGCATCTCCGGGGAGGAATCTTGAAGCGTATTGAAGCCGATAAGTTCTTCATAGGAGGAGCCCATCATCTGGATGAACCGGGTGTTGCAGTCGGTTATCACGCCTTTATTGTTGAACCGGACCATGCCCAGGGGGGAATTTTGGAAGATAGTCCGCAGCCGGCTTTCACTGGCGGTCAGTTTGGCCATGGTCTGTTTCAGTCCGGTAAGGTCATCGACAAACACATTGTACTGATCAAATTCGGGGACGTAGGTTGTGCTGATCTCAAGATCAAAGACTTCCCCTGATTTTTTGACCATCCTGGAGAAAAATCGTTCAGATCCTGTTTCTTTGATGCGTTGTATACGCTCCTGTATGCCTTGATAGTCGCTCTCCACAGACAAATCCCAGATGCTTTTACTCAGGATTTCTTCTTTGGAATAGCCGAACATTGTGCAAAAGGCATAGTTTGCTTGAAGCAGTCTTCCATCTGTATCGTAGATACAAAAGCCACTGATTGCTGAGTTGGTGAGAGAATTGAAGCGGACTTCGTTTTGCCGCAGTACTTCCTCGGCCTTTTTTTGCTCGGAGATATCCTGGAAGATGCAGTGGGTGCATATGAAGTTGTCGTTTTCGTCCTCTTGAGTGCGACCATCGCACGAGACGGTGATGATTATACCGTCCACCCGGAGCATTTCAAATTCGATGCCTTGGGCGAATTTTGTGCTTTTAAGTGTCTGGAAACGTTCTTCGAAGATGGCTTGATCGGTTGGAGCGAGATAGGTGCCGAACCATGAGCCAAGTACCTGCTCTTTTTCATGGCCGAGCAGTTCGAGCCATTTGTTATTCACGTCAAGCACATGGGCTGATGCATCCAGGGATTGATAGGCCATGGGAGCGTTTTCAAACAGCATCCGAAATCTTGTTTCGCTTTCTTCAAGAGCGACCCGGGCGCGCTGGAAGTAAAGTAGCAGGATGCCAAATGCCGTGAGAAATGCGAAGGCCGCTCCAAGAAGATAGCCCCAGGGGGCAAACCAGAGCAGGGGGCGCAGGAAAGGATAATCTATCTTGTGCAGGCCCCAGAGGATCAAGGCACAGCCCGTGAAAGCGCTTTCCATGCTTTTGGGCTGGCCTTGTCGTATCAGAATCCAGCCGGTCCAGACATACACCATGCCGGAAAAGGTGAAGGTGGGCAGGCTGATGATCATGAACGACTGCTGGCTCAAAATCGAGAAAACAATCCAGATATTGCAAAGGAGTGTGGGGATGAGGATGGTTCGCTTAAGACGGGGTTTCCCGATATACCAGGCCGTGCCGAAAAAGAGCGCAACAGCAGACCACAGGGCAAAGGACTGGTTGAAAATGAGCGCCCAGCTCGTATCCTGTGAGTGCAGCATAAGGAGCATCAGAGCGAGGCGACAGGAGTAGAGTAGCCAGGAAACGGACCATAAGAGCAGGAATCTATGCTGTTTCTTCCCGTACAGGTATAGGAACAGGGCGAAGAGGAGGGTCGTCCCGACCAGGGTTGCAATAATGGATGGAAAAAGCCAAGTCATGCGTTGTTCCGTTTCTCAATAGTCTTTGAACCGAATCTGCCTGTTCTCAATGAGCTATAACATTTTGGGGAGGTTCAGTCATCCCTGGCGTGCTTAAACTCGAGCATTATATTCTAGAGTGAAGTGGCACCCGTCAGGCGTTGCCGTAGGGCGCGTGATTGTTTGTGTTCCGGGAAAAGCCGCAACGACGCATTGAGGAGAGCAAGGGCCTCGGCGTTCTTTCCGATTCGGGAGTGCAGGTTGGCGATATTGAAGGCAACACCGGGACTGGTGTCAGGAAAGTCGGGATTTTCTATAAGAATGCTGTCAATGATTTCAAACGCCTGCACATCTTTGCCGCCCTGCATGTAGGCCATGGCCAGGTTGTAGAGCAAGGAGTCGTCATTCGGGGCCACGGTCAGGGCCTTGCGGTAATTGGTGATGGCCTCTTCCCAGTGTCCCTGTCGACGTTGCAGAATTCCTTTGCGGTTGAAGGTGACCACATCTTCCTTGGTGAATTTCCCTCTCTTGCTCGCCAGCAGGGTGTCAATAAATCTTTCGGCCACATCCGGGTGATCTGTCTGAAGATTGAAAGCGATTTCGTTTGCGATGTCGTCATGCATCCGACCAGTCTCCCTGTTGGAGAGTTCCATGGCCTGATCATAAAATGGGAGTGCTGCATGAATTCCTTCCGGCTGCAGCTTGGCCGTGCCGATGCGAACCTTGCGCGGAGCATTCTGCGGGCTGATCGTGTCGAGTGTGCTAAGAAATGCCAATGAAAGCGAGGGATTTTCATCCTGGTGTATGTCCGCAAGCCGTTTCAGGGGATCCAGGAAAAGGCTGGAGGAAAGGTGTGCTTGCTCATAGGCCTCGGCCGCTCCTTTTCGGTCTCCCAATATTTGCAGCGTATCGCCACGCAGTACCAGCGCCGAGGCGCTGTAGGGTTTGATCTCAAGGATATGGTCGATCAGGGTGAGGGTGTGCTTAGGGTCATGTTGCGCTAGGCTTTCTCGAGCTTCTTGCATCAGGCGCATCAGCTTTCCAGGAGGGGAGATGACGTTGGCGGTTTTTTCAATGATGTTGTTTTCCGAGGCCGGTATGGTCAGAACAGAGTCTGCTTCAATGTCGCTCATGTGGGCGATGTTGGAGTCCGAGGTTTCCTTGGCCATGATAATGACGCGCAAGGCGGGGAGGATCATCCGACATTCTGTGAGAAAGGATGAAATGCTCCGTCCTTGGTAGACATGGTCGACGAACAGGAGCACGGGGGTTTTGTTCTTTGCTTGGCGAGTGAAGGGCTGCTTGGATTCTTTGAGTGAGGAAAAATAGTGAACACAGTCCGGGAGTGGGTCGGCCAGTTTTCTTAGCGCGGCGAGGAGGGTTTTGAATATGGAAAAACTCTCGGAAATAAAGAAGAATTCGCCACCATCTTCAATATACTGGCGCAACGTCAAATCCAGTTGCTCGAAATTGCTTTCCTTGCGTGCAGCCTGATATCCGAGGTTGGCAAGGGTTTTATACAGCAGTTCCCGTTTGATGGGTTTGGAGATCAATCCCTGACACGCTTCCCCCAGTTTGGTGGACAGTCCCATCCATTCCACCAGGGTGCTGGCAACCAGTAGGGTGGAGCGGTCTTTATGGGATACATTCGCCTCCCATTCGATCTTGCGCAGATCCTCCACCAGTTGTTCCACATTCGGCTTCTCCAGGTCGTTGCCGACCACAACAAGCTCAAAACGTTCTTCTTCGGTCGAGGCTGCTTTTTTGAAAATCGTACGCAAGGTTTCGGCTGTCTCCACGGTCTGGCAGTCACCAAGGACGCCGAGATGTCGCTGCAACGTCATCCTGTCGTCAATGCTGGGTTCGCCAACCAGTATTCTCATTTCAACCTCGCTTGCAAAAAATGCTCGTTCGAAACTTCGATGGTATCCAGGAAGCAGGTGTCATGGAATCAAGTTCAATTCTACGCTTTTTAACTCAATTTTCAAAGAACATCGATTGAAAATATTATCTGGAGTGAAAAGTCGTGTTCAGAAATCGGCCTTATATATATTCGGGAACGGGTAGAAATGTCCAACGGCGTTTGTGCACAGCAATCGAAACAAGCCAAGGTCCACTCTATTCTGCTAAAAGGACGCCTGAAAATCGTACATGAAGAATTTTTTTCTTTTCTTGCCACAAGATCGATATTACAAGTGAATATGAAGTGCATATAAGATCCTTACGTCTGGCTGGTTTGCTGGGACGAAAATAGTTTGTCGTTGACTGCATTCACCATGGGGGGAGAATGGAAGAGCGTGTAAAGACTTGCGAGGAATTGATCCAGGAGTTGTGCGAGGCTCGCAAGCGGATCTTCGAGTTGGACCGGCTGGGCCAGGGCAGCGTGAGCGACCTGTTTCTGCAGGCT
>JAHJKV010000326.1 GCA_018822065.1 Pseudomonadota bacterium | reverse complement strand
TCAAATAAGACATTTCCCTGGGAGGAGGTGATCATCCGTTCTGGACCGAATGTGTCCCAGCCGCCCATGGAGCCGTATCCAATCTTGAGCTTGTCGCCATAGAGTCCCACGGCGACGATGGTCCCCGACTCGGCCCGGCCTTCCCAGAAGACGCTGGTCTGCTGGAAGCGGTCGCCGTCCGCGGCCAGGCCGCCGGTGATGGTGACCGTGGGGGGGAGTCCGGCTGTCATGCCGCGCACCAGTTCCGAACCGTTGACCTTCAAGCCGTCGGAGAGGACAAGGACATGGACCAGATTTTCGTGAGGGAGCATTTCGGCCAGGGCTTTTCCCGCCTCCAGGCTGCCGGGAAAATCTGCCGTGCGAACGGCCCTTCCCTGCACCTTGGAATGGGCAAAGCGGATGGCCGTGGCCGTGAGCTGCCCGTCCAGAACCTGGGTGCCAACGATTTCTCCGGCAGTGCTGCATCCCAGGATCAGGGCATGTGGATAGGCTTCAGTCAGGGTTTTCAGGGGGTATTGCACCATTTCATCCGGTGCCGACCAGAAGGCCAGGACAAGGTGCGGCGGTCCACCGAGCGCGTCCAGGACGGAGAGGTCCCACGGTTTGGTTTCAGACCAGGATACTTGCAGCGAGTTCATGCCAGTCCATCCCCTTTTTGCAACCAGTAATGGCACCTGTATTTTTATAATACAGAAGCAGGAGGGAAAGGCAAGTAAATGAGCGGAGAAGAGCGGCAGGTCTTTTGGACACGGAGGTCGTTTCCGGCAAGGGCATTCTACGGCGGCTGCGGCTGCGGCGGCTGCGAGGGGAAGGGGTTGATTTACTCTTCACCCAAGGGGAGGTTGATGATGAAGGCTGTGCCCGAGCCGAGTTCGCTTTCCACTTCGATGGTGCCGTGGTGCTTCTCGGTGATGATGGAATAGGAGATGCTCAGGCCTTGTCCAGTGCCCTTGCCCACCTCCTTGGTGGTGAAGAAGGGGTCGAAGATCTGACCCAGGGAACCCGGGGCGATGCCTGTGCCCGTGTCCTCAATGCGGATGGTGAGGCCGTCTTCCCTGCCCGTAGTGGTGATGGTGATGATCCCCTTGTTTCCGGTGGCGCTGTTCTTCTCGCGGATGGCATGGGACGCGTTCACCAGGATGTTCAGGAACACCTGGTTCAACGGGCCGGGGTAGCCTTTGATATGTGGCGCGCCCTTGTCGAGATGGAAAACAACGTCGGCAATCAGTTTCCACTCGTTTCTGGAGACGGTGGCCGTCTGTTCCAGTGCCTGGTTGACGTCGATGCTATGTATCGTGCCCTCATCGGGGTGGGCGAATTGCTTGATGGCCTTCACGATGGTCGCCACCTGTTCCACCCCGGACTTGGATTCCGCCAGTGCCTGGGGGATTTCCTCCAGAAGGAAGGGGAGATCGATATCCTCTGTCAGCGTGTTGATTCGTGTGATCAACGGGCTGAGGTCTTCTCCCTTTTGGGTCTGGGCGATGAATTCGCCGTGCAGCTCGATGAGCTTGTTGAGTTTGTGGAAGCATTCAAAGACGAAAGAGACGTTGCTCCCGATATACTGGATGGGGGTGTTGATCTCATGGGCGATGCCAGCGGCGAGCTGGCCGATGGATTGGAGCTTTTGAGCCATATTGGCCTGTCGTTCCAGAGCCTTGCGCTCCCGGATGTCGAAGAAGATGATGGCATGGGCGAGTTCGCCCTTGTAGACCACGAGAAGCTTGTTGACGAGTACGGGAAGGATGGTCCCGTCCTTGAGGTGCAGGAGGGTTTCATTGGCCAGGTCCGCTTGGCTTTGCGTGTTGGAAAAGAGGGCCTCTCCCAGGGCGGAGGCGGGTTTGCTGATAAGCTCTTTCCTGGAGCTTTGCAGCATTTTTTCAGCGATGCTGTTGCAATCGAGGATGACCGTGTCGGAGCGCCGGACGACCAGAATGGAAGCCTGGATACCGTCGAGGACCTCCTGGAGGAAGACCTGGTTTTCGCGCACCTCGGCGGTCCGGGTTCGAACCTGCTCCTCCAGCCCCTCCTGGTATTGCTGGAGTTTTTCCTCTGCTGTCTTGCGTTTGGTTATGTCTTCGGCGATGCCTTCGATGAACATGAGTTGGCCCGCCTGGTCCAGGCTTGGCCGGGCATTCAGGCTGAGCCAGATGGTGGCGCTGCGGGTGTGAACGGCCTGGATTTCGAAGTTTTCGACCAGGTATCCTGAGCGTAGTTTTTTCATGAACAGGTCGTATCGCTTCGGGGGTACCGGCAGGAGCTGTCTGATGTCGGCCACGTTTTCTATCAGCAGTTGCGGGGAATCATACCCGAGGATGGTGGCCATGGCCGGATTGGCCATGAGAAATTGGCCTGCTGGCGAGAGTTGGAAGATGCCTTCCAGGGCATTGTCGAAGATGCTCCTGTATTTTTGCTCCGTTGCCATCAAGGCTTGTTCCGCTTTGACTCGGGCGGCGATCTCCCGTTCCTTTTCCATGATGCGCAGTTCCAGCTCCCGGCTGTGGGTGGTGAGCAGTGTTTCGCGTTCCTGGTAGAAATTGATGCGCTCGGTCAGTTCCTGGGGCGAGACATTCATGCTGGACAGAAGTTCAGCGTAGAGGGTTGAGAGGTGCTGCTTTTCCTTGGGGGTGAAGATATCCTGACGGTTGAGGACGCGGTGGGCCATGGCCGCGCCAATGGAACCGGCCAGGGAGGTCTCTATGTTGCGATGGAGTTCGGAAAATTCCACGACGGAGAGATGCTCTCGGTCGGGGGCATCAAGTTTCATCAGCGCATCGATCAAGATCGCTTCACTTGTCTCCTCGTCGAGATATTCCAGCAATGCTGCCTTCAGGAGATGGCGCTTCTGCTCCAGGTCGATGTCGGCTGGTGTATTTATGCGGGAGTGGGGGCGATCTCTCCTGTCGACGATGGTGACAAATTCCAAGGCGATTCTGCTTTCCTGCTCACTTTGCCCCAAGAGGATGGAGCCGAAGAGGAAGGCACTGATATTCGCCAGCATGGACCAGAACACCGAATGGGCCAGGGAGGGCAGGGCCGTCAGTCCGAGCAGCGCTTCCGGGCGGAGCAGTTCGATTCCCCAAGGGCCCTGGGTCAGCAGGGATGGTGACAGCCAGCCGCTTTTGATGAATGCCGGAAGCAGCAGGGTGTAGCTCCAGACGAGGAAGCCGGCCAGCAGGCCGAGCATGGCACCTTTTTTTGAACCCGCCTTCCACAAGAGTGCACCCAGGGTTGCCGGGGCGAATTGCAGGGCGGCGGCAAAGGAGATGAGCCCCATGTTGACCAGGGCATAGGAGTCGCCAAGCTGCGTCTCAAACCAGTATCCCAGGCTGATGATCAGGACCACGGCTACCCACCGCCAGTGCAGGAGGTGCTGGCGCATGGGGGCAAAGCGTTCGGACATGTTGAAAAGCGGAAGCAGCAGGTGATTGACCGCCATGGTGGACATGGTCATGGCAGAGATCATGACCATGCTGGTGGCAGCGGAAAAGCCGCCGATGAAGACAAAGAACGCAAGCCAAGTGTGGCCGTGCAACAGGGGAATCTGGAGCATAAACATGTCTGCTCCAGAGGAGGAGAGTCCGGATTGGAGGCCGTAGGCAGCGATGGGCAGCACGAAGATATTGATGGCCAGCATGTACAGGGGGAATACCCACATGGCGGTGAGGACGCTCTTTTCGGAGGGGGCTTCGACCACGGCGACATGGAACTGGCGGGGCAGGAACATGATGGCGGACATGCTCAGGATGAGCAGGGTTGCCCAGGTGATGTAATCGCTCCCGGTCAGGGCGACGCTGGTGATGGCCGCCAGGTCGGGATCGGCGAAAAAATGGTTGTCGAAGATGTCGGAAAAGCCGTCGGCCAGGACATAGGTCACATAGATGCCGCAGGCCAGAAAGGCCGTGAGCTTGATTAGGGATTCGGCCGCGATGGCAGTGATCATCCCGCGGTGCCGTTCCGTGGAGTCGAGCTTGCGCACGCCGAAGAGAATGGTGAACGCGGCCATCAACAGCACCATGAATGGGCCGAAGTGGGCGGAAATCCAGAATCCGATGGTGGTTTCCGGGATGGCGATCATGATGAAGGTGGATTTGATCGCTTTGAACTGAAGGGCGATGTACGGCATGGTTCCGATGAGGGCCATCAGGGTGACCAGGCAGGCCAGAGCCGAGGACTTTTCATATCGGGCGGAGATGAAGTCGGCGATGCTGGTGATGCGGAATCGGTTCTTGATTCGGATCAGGCGACGAAGCAAAAACCACCACAGGCAGATGGCAAGGGTCGGGCCGAGATAGATGGGGAGGAAGGAGAGACCCGAAGTGGCTGCTTTGCCAACACTTCCGTAGAAGGTCCAGGAGGTGCAATAGACCGCTATGGAAAGTGCGTAGACGATGGGATGTGTCGACAGTCTGGTCAAGGCCGGGGTGTCCCTCCCGGCATAGAAGGCGATTAGGAACAGGGCGACAATATAAACCCCGATGATGCTCAGGATGATGAAAATGTTCATGTGCCGTCCGTGTCGTGGGGGTCATCTGTTGTGTTGTTCTGGGACTCTTTCCTGGCGTAGGCATACAGCAGGAAGATCAGGACGAGCCAGACAACGAACAGGAAAAGGAAGGTGGAAAGACCTGCTCGGTGGGACGGGATGTCCAGCAGGGGCCAGTTGAACAGGAGCAGGCCGCTACAACAAATCGAAAGAGCGGCGATGGTTCCTTTGAATGGTATCGGGTTCGCCATGGACATGCCTTTGTTTTATTCAATCCTATTGCATATATTTTTGGAAATAACAGCTAAAATGTTGGTTTATGGTCGGAAAATTATGGACCTGAGGGGCGAAGATGTGGGTTTGGGATGAAACAA
The DNA here is from genome assembly GCA_018822065.1 of Pseudomonadota bacterium. Classification (GTDB taxonomy): domain Bacteria; phylum Desulfobacterota; class Desulfovibrionia; order Desulfovibrionales; family Desulfovibrionaceae; genus JAHJKV01. Next base: position 3,484 of record JAHJKV010000326.1, on the reverse strand, counting down.
TATCGGGAGGGAAAGAGCTGAGCAGAGAGCTCCGGGGAGAGCTTCAGTGGAACAAACAACACAGCCCGGTGGAGGGTTGTGTTGAGGGGGAATGATGGGCGGGCTCGGTCAGGCGAGGTTGGCGGGCATGGCTTCGACAAAGGACCGGATTTCGTCCCGGACCCGGCGATAGGCGTCCCGGACTTCATCTTGGGTTTTGGCATCCTTGGCCAGGGCAGGCGGGTCGTCGAAGCCGACATGGCGGCGTTTGGCGCTGCCGGGGAAGTAGGGGCAGTTCTCGTTGGCGTGGCCGCAGAGGGTGATGACGTAGTCGAAGGCCACGGCAGGCAGCTCTTCCACCAGCTTGGAGTGTTGACCTTGGGCGAGGAGGTTCACGCCAGCCTCGTTCATGACCGCCACGGCGTGTTCGTTCATGCCGTGGCGCTCCACCCCGGCGGAATATGCCTCGATCTCCCCTGCCTTGAGGGCCCTGGCCCAGCCTTCGGCCATCTGGCTGCGGCAGGAGTTGCCAGTGCACAGGAACAGGACGGTGATCTTTTTGGACATCCGCTTTCCTAGGAGGGCTTGCAGCTGAGGTGGCAGACGCCTGTCGGGGTCTGCACGGCATAGGGGAACCAGCGCGTCTTCAGCTTGAGGGCCACGCTGACCAGGGCGATGAGCACCGGGACCTCGACCAGGGGGCCTATGACTGCGGCAAAGGCCTGGCCGGAATCAATGCCGAACACGGCCACGGCCACGGCAATGGCTAGTTCGAAGTTGTTGCTGGCTGCGGTGAAGGAGAGGGTCACGGTCTGCTCGTAGGTGGCCCCGGCCTTCATGGACAGGACAAAGGAGACCAGGAACATGATCAGGAAGTAGATGCACAGGGGCAGGGCGATGGCCAGCACGTCCAGGGGCAGCTTCACGATGGACTCGCCCTTGAGGGAAAACATGACCAGGATGGTGAAGAGCAGGAAGACCAGGGTCAGGGGGCTGATCTTGGGCAGGAATACGGACTCGTACCACTCGATGCCCATGGCGCGGACGCCGATGATGCGCGTGAGCAGCCCGGCCAGGAAGGGGATGCCCAGGTAGATGAACACGCTCTCGGCGATCTGGCCCATGGAGATGTCCACCACCGCGCCTTCGATGCCCAGCCAGCCCGGGGCAAGAGTGATGAACACGTAGGCATAGACCGAGAAAAGCAGGATCTGGAAGATGGAATTGAAGGCCACCAGCCCGGCGCAGTATTCGGAATCGCCCTGGGCCAGGTCGTTCCAGACGATGACCATGGCGATGCAGCGGGCCAGGCCGATGAGGATCAGCCCGATCATGTAGTCCTGGTTGCCGGAGAGAAAGGTCACGGCCAAGCCGAACATGAGTACCGGGCCGATAACCCAGTTCTGGACCAGGGAGAGGGCCAGCACGCGTACGTTTCTGAAGGCCTCGCCCAACCGTTCATATTTCACCTTGGCCAGGGGCGGGTACATCATCAGGATGAGCCCCAGGGCGATGGGGATGTTGGTGGTCCCGCTCTGGAAGGAGTTGATCACCCCTTTGACCCCGGGGAACAGCCAGCCTGTGCCCACGCCGAGAAGCATGGCCAGGAAGATCCACAGGGTCAGGAATCTGTCGAGAAAGGAGAGCTGTTTTGTTTCCATAGTGGCACGGACTGTATGGGCAGTGGGGAGAAAAGGCAATATTGGGGTGCGATTGTTGCCTGATCGTCACCCGGAGACGGGGTCAGTCGGTGACAATGGGCAGACCCTGGCTGGCCCAGCGGTTGATGCCGCCGTCCAGGTGGTACACATGGGCGAAGCCAAGTTCGCGCAGGGTGTTCAGGGTGGCGGAACTGCGGGAGCCCGTGGCGCAATGTACGAGGTAGGTGGCGGCATGGTCCATCCGGGTCAGTTGGGCGCGGAAACCGGGGCCGTGGAAGTCGGCCAGGAGAGCCCCTTGGAGATGGCCCCGGGCATATTCGCCGGACGTGCGGACATCCAGGATGAAGAAGGTCGGGTCGTCGGCGTGCTTGCGGATCAGTTCCTGGGCCTGGGCGGGTTCCAGATGGGGGTAGCCAGTGGTGTCTACCGAGCGGTCCATGGCCGCTGAAATGACCAGGAACAGGAGCACGGCGCCGAAGACCACGAACAGGGCGTTCCAGCGCATGATCTGGAAAAATTGGTGCTTGAAGTATGGATTTGCCATGGGGAGAAGATGCGCATTGTCAGGGGTCTTGGCAAGGGTAAGGATGGATTTTGGAACAGGAGCGTGGTAGGCTCCAAAAGGGCGCATACTGCAAACATCGGGAGGAAGCATGCCTGACAAACGCAGACACAGCCGGGCGGAAGCCGGGTTCAAAGCCGAGGTTGTGGTGGACGGCGTTGCCGCAGAGGTGGTCACACGCAATTTGAGCATGAAGGGATTGCTGGCAACGGCCAACCCGCTGGTGGTGACCGGGGCCCTCTGTGCGGTGCGCATCCGGCTGGCACCGGCAATGACCATGGTCATGGAGGGTCGGGTGGTGCGTTCCGACGAAGAGAGCATCGCCGTCGACTTCCTGGGCATGGACGACGAGAGCTTCAACCTGCTGCACCGGCTCATGCAGTGGAACGCCGAGGATGCGGACATCATCGACGAGGAGCTGCAAAAGCCCTATTTCAAGGAGTAGTCGGAAGCTCCTGGGGCAGGCCCAGGCGCAGGCGGCGTTCATCCGCGTATTGGACCTGCACCAGTCCGGCGTCTGGATTGATGGTCAGGACGATGCTCCGGCCTTCCTGGGCTCTCCGCCAGATGGCCCCACCGCCCAGGCGCATCCCTGCGCCGTATCGTTTTTCCAGTTTTTCCACCTGTGCATCAAAGGCCTGCCAGGTCTGCTCCGGGGTGCCCACCTTTCGGGAGCGGCCCGTGATTCGCGCCACCCGCCGCGTGGCCACGTCGATGGTCGCATAGTAGCGGGCATAGGGAGGGCGCGGCGCAGGCACGAAGAGCAGCATGTATTGCTCCAGCCCATGGCCGGGGCTGCCCATGCCCTGAACCTGCTTGGACGACAGGGGCAGGGGCTCGCCCAGGGTGATGCCAAAGGCCCGGCTGATATCCTCGGCGGCGGCGGCGGCGGGTACTGCCAGGAGAACGAGTGTCAGGAACAGGGCCGCGAGTGAAACTGGCAGCACCTTGCTCACCAGCTTCACGCCCATGGAGCCGAGCTTTGAATATCCTTTGATGCCCGCGACGCTGACCGCCGCAAGTGTTTCTCGTGCCATGGGTCTAGACTACCACAGACCCACTCGTAATCCAACAGGAGCGGCCAGGAGTGCAATTCGTGCGTTGCCCTTCCCTTTTTACCCTGCGGGGGCTATGGTTGTGTCTTTGAAATCACGTCCGCGAGACGTGCCACCAGCGTCGAACCAGAAGGAGAACCAGAAATCATGTCCACCCCCCGCAAGAGCTCCCTGTCCACTTTTCTTTGCATAGCGGCCACCCTGGCCGTCGTGTCCACGGCATTTTT
>JAHJKV010000325.1 GCA_018822065.1 Pseudomonadota bacterium | reverse complement strand
TGACGCCAAGAGGGATGCGGTCCCCGAACTCCTGAGCCGTGGTCATGGCCGTCTGCCAATCCGTGGGGTCATACTCCGGTCCAAGCTGGTAAACCCGTTCCTTATACCAGCCGAAGGTATTGATCTTGTTGAAGGACACACAGGGCTGGAGGATGTCGATCATGGAAAAGCCCTTGTGCTGCACGGCCTGCTCGATGAGCCCGGTCAGGTGTTCCACTTCGCCGGAAAAGCCGCGGGCCACAAAGGAAGCCTGCATGGTCACGGCCACGGCCACGGGGTTGAAGGGCACGGACGGCTGGCCTGCAGGCTGGGCCTTGGTCACCTGCCCCTGGGCCGTGGTCGGGCTGGCCTGGCCCTTGGTCAGGCCGTAAATCTGGTTGTCGTGAGCCAGGAGCGTGATGTCCGGATTGCGCCGGAGCGCAGCCAGGAAGTGATTGCCGCCCTCGCCATAATTGCAGCCGTCGCCGGACTCGGCAATGACCGTGAGTTTGGGGTTGGCCAGCCCGGCCCCCGTGGCGGGAGGCAGGCTACGCCCATGCAGCCCGTTGAACATATTGCAGTTCAAGTACTGCGGGGTCTTGGCAGCCTGCCCGATGCCCGAGCAGATCAAGAGCTCGTGGGGCGCGATGCCCAGGTTCGCCATGGCCTGCTTCAGAGCCTTCAAAATGGCGTGGTCGCCGCAACCGGGACACCAGGCAGTTTCAAACGTTCCGTAATCTTCTACGCTTACCATGTCCCGTCTCCTAGATGATGCTGTTCAGGCCTTCGAGAATATAGGCCGAGGTCAGGGGATAGCCGTCGTAGCGGAGGACTAGGTTGTCGATCTTGAACCCGGTGGTCCCGAGCAGATGACGGCAGAACTGGCCCGTGGAATTGCCCTCCACGCCGACCACGGTCCCTGCCCCCTCCAGCCAGCCTATGAACTGCCGTTCGCAGAGCGGGTTCACCTGGCCGAAATGCAGAACCGAGGTGCTCTTGCCCTGGGCGGTGCGCAGCTCCATGGTCTCCAGGCAGGGGCCGAGGGTGGAGCCCCAGCAGACCAGCAGCAGGTCGGCCACCTCCTCGCCGTAGAGTGTCGGCGGCACCGCCTCTTCCATCACTCCCAGCTCCTTGCGCATGCGCTTCTCATTCTGGGCGATCCGGTTCTCCGGCGTCTCGTCGATGTGCCCGGATTCGTCGTGCTCGTCGCTGTCTGCCTTGACCAGGGCCGTTGAATATCCGGGCACAGCCCGGGGCGAAACCCCGTCGTCAGTCAGGGCATAACGTTTGTAGGTCTTGGGATCGTCCGGCACCAGGACGGGAGCGGTCATCTCCGGTAGCCGGTCCAGGTCAAAGGAGGCCACCGACCGATAGGAATCGGCAAGGTACTGGTCCGAGAGCATAAAGACCGGGCACTGATACCGCTCGGCCACCTCAAAGGCGCGATGGGTGAGCCAGAAGCATTCCTCCACATCTCCCGGAGCAAATATGGGTCTCGGAAAATCGCCATGGCCCGCGTAGAGGGCCAGGTTCAGGTCGCCCTGCTCCGTGCGCGTGGGCAGGCCCGTGGCCGGGCCGGGCCGCTGCACCAGGATAGTGACCAGGGGCGTCTCGGTCATGCCCGAGAGGCTGATGCCCTCGACCATGAGCGCGAACCCGCCGCCGGAGGTGGTCACGATGGACCGCGCCCCGGCATAGCTCGCACCAAGCGCCATATTCACGGCGGAAATCTCGTCCTCGGCCTGCTCTGCGATGAGCCCGGTCTGCCCTGCCTTGGCAATGAGGGTCAGGGCCACGGAGGTGGAGGGGGTCATGGGGTAAAAGGAGAGAAAGTTGCAACCAGCGGCCATGGCCCCCAGGGCGATGGCCTCGTTGCCATTGAGCATCATCCGCTTGCCAGCGTCATCCGGAGCGGGCGGCATGCAGGTAAACTCGAATTCCTGTTTTTTGACCCACTCCCAGGCCGTGCGCAACACTGCCAGGTTGGCGTCTACGATCTCTTGGCCCTTCTTGCCGAAAGTATTCGCCAAGAGCCCCTCAAGGATGGAAATGTCGCCGCACAAGGTGGAACCGAGCACCCCCAAAGCTGCCACGTTGTTGAACATGGGCTTGGGAGCAAGTTCTTTAAAGGGCAGCTTGAGCCATTGGCCCGTGGTCACATTCAGGTCGTCGCCCGCCACGACCACAGCGCCCTTGGCCAGTCGTTTGGAGTGCCGATCAATGGTCTCCTGGTTCAGGGCTACCAGGATGTCGATGGTCTCGGTTCCGGCATGGATGGGGTCCGGTCCGGTGCGGATGGCAAAAGTGTTATGCCCGCCGCGCACCCGTGACTGGTACTCCTGGCTGATGAGGATTTCATAGCCTGCGCGGGTCAGTGCCTTGGCCATGAGTTGACCGATGGTGGCCAGCCCCTGCCCTGCGCTGCCGCCGACCAGAATGTTGATTGCCGTCTCGGACATGCTCACTCCTTGTTCTGAAATGCCAACAATAGGAACGCCAAATCCTTGCACCGAAACCCGCATCTCTCAGACCAAGGGGTAACTTCGTGTGCTGCCGGACCTATGTCCGTCCCGGCAGCACACGAAAGATGCAAATTCCGATTACGCTCCAGGCGCAGGGCGGACAAAGGTGCGGGCACCCAGCTCACGGTCGAGCATGAACAAGCCGCCGCCGTCGCCAACCAGCTTAAGCTTGTTAACCACGTCTCCGAAGTTCGCCTCTTCCTCCACCTGCTCGGACACATACCATTGCAGGAAGATGAAGGTGGCATGGTCCCGCTCATCCTGAGCCAGGGAAGCAAGGTCATTGATCCGCTTGGTTACCATATTCTCATGCTTCAGGGAATATTCCATACAGTCCAGGGCGGATTTCCAGTCATGCTGCGGCTGGTCGATGGCCTGCATCTTTACACGCCCCCCCGCCTCGGTGACATACTTGTACATTTTCAGGGCATGAAACACCTCTTCCTCATACTGGTTCTCCATCCATATAGCGAACCCGGTCAAGCCGAGTTCATGGAAGTAGGTTGCCATGGAAAGATACATATACCCTGAGAAAAACTCCCATTTGATCTGTTCGTTCATCGCCTTTTCAATACTCTTGGACAACATAGCATATCTCCTTATACGTTTCTTGTGTATACAACGATCAGATTTGGAGGCAAAGCATAACATAACTCTTTATAGAGATAAATAGGAATAATTACTATTTATCTGATCGTGTTTCGAAGGCTTCGGCTATGCGCGGGGCCAGACGTGTATAGCGGCGTCCGGCTGTAGTGTTTTTCAGCCCGATGGTCATGGCCCGCTCGCTTCCAACAATGACAGCCAGGTCTCGGGCGCGAGTGAGGGCGGTGTAAATCAGGTTGCGCTGGAGCATGATGAAATGCTGGGTGACCACGGGCACCACGATGGCCGGATATTCGCTGCCCTGGCTCTTGTGGACGCTCACAGCGTAGGCCAGGGTCAGGTCATCCAGTTCGCTGGTCTCGTAGTGCACCAGATTGCCCTCGAAATCCACGGCCACCTCGCCTGCTTCGGAGTCCACCTCCTCCACCCAGCCCAGGTCGCCGTTAAACACTTCCTTGTCGTAATTGTTTCTCAGCTGAAGCACTCGGTCGCCCACGCGCAGGAGCAGGTTACCGCGCCGGATCTCCACATTACGGGCCATGGCAGGGCGAGGGTTGAGGCGCTCCTGCAAGACCTTGTTCAGCTCCTGGGTACCCACCTCGCCCTTGTGCATGGGCGTCAAAACCTGCACCTGGCGCATGGGGTCAAGACCATAGCGCTGAGGAATGCGTTCGCACACTGTCTCGACAATAATATCTCGCACCCGCTCCGGGTCATCCTGGTTCACCCAGAAAAAGTCTGCCTGAGGCGGCTGGTATGGGCTCTGGCGTGGCAACTGCCCGGCATTGATGCGGTGGGCGTTGACAACGATGAAGCTCTCCTGGGCCTGGCGAAAGATGTGGGTCAGCCGGGCCGAGGCAATGGCCCCGGAGTTCAGGAGATCGCCGAGCACATTGCCCGGCCCCACGCTCGGCAGCTGGTTCACGTCCCCCACCAGAACCAGCCGACAGGTGAGCGGCAAGGCCCGGAGCACAGAGAGGAAGAGCTGGGCGTCGAGCATGCTCGCCTCGTCCACCACCAGCACCTGGGTACGTAGCTTCTTTTCCTCATTGTACTGAAACCCGCCGTCCGGGGCGAACTGGAGCAAACGGTGGATGGTCTGAGCAGGCTCGCCCGTGGCCTCGCTCATGCGCTTGGCGGCACGGCCCGTGGGCGCAGCTAGTTTGACCTTCAGGCCGAGTTCCTTGAGGGTGCCGACCACAGCACGAGTGATGGTGGTCTTGCCCGTGCCCGGTCCGCCGGTGATGATGAAGGCCTTGTTCACGCAGGCCTCGAAAACGGCCTCGCGTTGCTCCTGGCTCAGGATGAACCCGAGCCGCTGCTCCACCTCGGGCAAGGCGATCTCGATCTTCGCCTTGCTCACAGGCCTGGGATGAGAGGCCAGTTCATAGAGCCGGGAGGCGGATTCACGCTCGTAGCGGTAATGATGCCAGAGATAGACCGGCTCAGACCCCTCGGCCGCGTCCGGCTCAGCGGGTTCGATCTGCACCCGCTTGATCTCCGCCAGGGCCTCCAGGCCAGTCTCGATCCGCTCAAAGGCCACGCCATCGAGCATCCTGGCCACCTCGTCCAGGAGCTTGGCCTTGGGCAAGAAGAGATGCCCCTGACGCTCGCTCGTGGTAAAAAGGGTGTAGACGATGGCCGCCTCGATGCGCTGATGGCAGTCCGACGGGAAGCCGAGCTTGAGGGCCATGGTGTCTGCGGTGCGGAAGCCGACCCCCCGGATATGGTATGTCAGTTCATAGGGATTCTCTTCGAGCTTGCGCACACTTTGTGCGCCGTAGAGATGAAAAATCTTGCCCGCATAGGTGGGGGGCACTTCGTGAGAATGCAGAAAAATGATGAGGTTTTTCACCTCACGCTGCTTGTTCCAGGACTCGACGATATCTACGAGCTTGGACTTGGAGATGCCTCGAATCTTGATCAGTTTTTCGGGCTCGGTATCGAGCACGTCAAGCACTTCCACGCCGAACTGCTCCACCATGCGCTCGGCGATGGCCGGGCCGATACCCTTGATGGCCGAGGATGCGAGGAACTTGATGACCCCGTTTTCCGTGGCAGGCCTGGCCTGGGTGAAGCTCGCCACCTCAAGTTGGCGGCCAAACTTCGGGTGGGTCTTCCACTCGCCGCTCACCTCCACGGTCTCGCCGGGTGTGAGCCGCCCCATGGTCCCCACGAGGGTCAGTGTCCCCGGCTCCTCTTTGGATCTGCCTCGGAGAATAGTATAGCCATTGTCTTCGTTCAAAAAGACAACGCTCTGGATTTCCACGGTAAGGGTATTGTACATGCATTCTCCGGCCAGCCCAAAGAAAAGGACCGGTCACCCGGTCCTTGTAATTGGAATTGCTGGAGGAGGCAACGTCTAAGCGATTGCCGTTTCCTCGAATGCCCGTGACAAGGCCTTGTAATTCTTGGGGCCGAGCTTACCGCCGAAGCGGTCCAGGACCACCTCTTCCATCTCGGTAGCCTGCAAAAGACCCGTGGCTTTCAGCAAGGAGCCGATCATGGTGGTGTTGGTGATGGGCACACCCAGTTCCTCCATGGCCACCTTGTTAGCGTCCACAGTGGCGACCTTGGGGTAGCCGTATTTGCTCTTGAGTTCCTCAGGCGTCTGGGAAGTATTGACCACGATGGTGCCACCTTCCCGCAACCCTTCGGCCACATCCAAGATGTCCAACAGGGTCGGATCGAGCACCAGAACCACGTTGGGGCTGTAGACCTTCTCGCGGATGCGGATCTTCTTGTCGTCCACCCGGACAAAGGCCATGACCGGTGCGCCGCGGCGTTCTGGCCCAAAACTGGGGAAGGCCTGAGCAAATTTACCCTGGGCGATGGCGGCGCGAGCTACAAGTTCCGCCGAAGTAACGCCACCCTGTCCGCCTCTGCCGTGCAGTCGTATCTCAAGCATTGTCCACCTCATAAACTCTGTTGCGGAGTTGGTCCCCCCGCTTCAGATATCCTGCCGATGGGTCAGGGACTGTCGCAAGGTTTCCTTGTCCATGTACTTCACTTCCGCGCCCATGGGGATTCCCTGGGCCAGTCGGGTCACGCGCACGCCGGGGTATCCCTTCTCGGTCAGGTTCTTCACGTAGGAGCAAGTCGATTCCGACTCCACCGTGGCCCCCATGCCGAGAATGAGTTCCGTGACCTCGCCGGAACCGAGCCGCCGACGCAATCGCTCGAATTCCAGATTGCATACCTCCACCCCATCCAGGGGCGAGAGCAGCCCGCCGAGGATCATGTACAACCCCTTGTAGACGCCCATCTGTTCCAGAGCGAGCAGTGAATCCCACTCTGCTACCAAACACAGCTGGGCCCGGTCCCGCGCCGGGTCGGCGCAGATGTGACAGGG
>JAHJKV010000324.1 GCA_018822065.1 Pseudomonadota bacterium | reverse complement strand
CGGGCCTAGCTCCCGACTTCGGCGGACACATGTTTCTGGAACCCGAAGCTCGGCTCTCGCCTCTGGCCGCCTACACCATAGCGCCGAAAAAGGAGGAAGGGTAGATGGGCCGCACCGTCATCCCCTTCGGCCCACAGCATCCGGTGCTGCCCGAACCCATTCACCTGACCCTGACCCTTGAAGACGATATCATCGTCGAGGCCCTGCCACGCCTGGGATACATCCACCGGGGCCTGGAACTCCTGGCCCGGAAACGCACCCCAGACCAGATGGTCCAGGTGGTGGAGCGGGTCTGCGGCATCTGTTCCATGATGCACGGCATGTGCTTCTGCCAAGCCCTGGAGGATATCCACGGAATTACGCCGCCGCCCAGAGCCCAATGGCTCCGCGTCTTCTGGGCCGAGGTCCACCGGCTCCACAGCCACCTCCTCTGGCTGGGGCTCTTTGCCGACGCCCTGGGATTCGAGAATCTGTTCATGCAGTTCTGGCGGGTGCGCGAACGGATTATGGACATCCAAGAGGCTACGTCGGGCAACCGAGTAGTGGTTTCGGTCTCGGTCATCGGCGGGGTGCGCCGCGACCTGAACCCGGACCAGATGCTCTGGTGCCGGACCGAACTGGCCGGAGTGCGGGACGAGGTACACCGTCTAGGCAAGGCCATGCTGGGCGATTATTCCATCGCCAAACGCACCAAGGGCATCGGGGTGCTGACCCCGGAACGAGCCCATGCCCTGGGCACAGTGGGTCCGACCCTGCGCGGCTCCGGTGTGGCACATGACATCCGCATGCTGGATCAGGAAATCTACGGTGCTATGGAGTTCAAACCCTGCGTGGAAAACGACGGCGACAGCTGGGCCAGGCTGACCGTGCGCATACGTGAGACAGAACAAAGTGTAGACTTGGCCCTCGGTACACTGGATCGGCTACCCCAGGGCGAAATTGCCGTGAAGCCCAAGGGACAGGCTGAAGGCGAGGCGGTCCGGCGCGTTGAACAACCTCGGGGTGAAGCTCTGTATTTCGTGAAAGCCGATGGCGGCAAGCTCTTGGACCGGGTGCGCATCCGCACGCCCACCTTCGCCAACATCCCCGCCCTGCTGGACCTGCTACCTGGACACAGTCTAGCCGATGCGCCGGTGCTGGTGATGACCATCGACCCCTGCATTTCCTGCACGGAGCGTTGACATGAAGCTGCCGCGCCTGATTCCCAATGCCCTACGGAGCCTTTTCCGACGACCGACAACCCGACGCTATCCGGCCGAGGTGCGCAAACCTTATGCCGGTTCGCGCGGGGAGATTGTAAACGATGCGTCCGCGTGCATCCTTTGCGGTCTCTGCGCCCGGCGTTGTCCAACGTCCTGCATCGAGGTGGACAAGCATCTCTGCCTCTGGGTCCACGACCCCTTTGCTTGCGTCCTTTGCGGCTGGTGCGCCGAGGTCTGCCCCACAGACAGCCTGACCCAGACCGAACAACGCCCCACGCCCCGCACGGTCCGCCAACGCACTGAACTGCACCCCACGCCGCCGCAACGACCGGCAAAGCCCAAGGACGCTTAGAGCCGCTGTCGTTTTCCTTGCCAGACATGGGAGGAGCAAGGATTTCCAGACAAGTTAACAGATTGAAGACCTAATTGATTAATTTTTAATTACAGCATGATAGCCGACATTCCTTCCCCCCGCCTCCACCATTTCAACATCCACACACAACACCCCCCCCCCGGAACCAGTTCCGGGGATTTCTTTTGTCGCCGAGCGACGTCTTCCCCTTTGCGTTCTCTGCTCCAGACGCTTATGAAGACAGGAGAGGTACTCATGTGGCCTGACGATGACATCCTGCCGGATCAAGTAAGCCCGACCGACCCAAGCCCCAAACGGCGCAGACCCTGGTTGCGTTACCTGCGCAATGCCCTGGTCTTGTTCTTCGTCTGGTTCGTTGTGGACATGACCTGGTTCATGCTCTGGCCCGACGTGTCCTCCCTGATCAAGTCCAACCCGGAAACCACGGCTTTCATGGAATACCGCAAGGACCAGTGGCAGGATGCGGGCAAGAACAAGAATATTCAATGGAAATGGGTTCGCCTGTCAGACATCTCCAAGAACCTGACTATGGCCGTGACCATTGGCGAGGACGACAAGTTCTGGAATCATGAGGGGTTTGACCTGGAAGGCATGAAGGATGCTATGGTCCGCAACCTGGAGGGCGACGGCCCCATGGCCGGGGGCAGCACCATTTCGCAACAACTGGTCAAGAACCTCTACTTCTCGCCCTCAAAAAACCCGGTGCGCAAGCTCAACGAGGCCATTGTCACCTGGCGAATGGAGCGGGCGCTCTCCAAAAAGCGAATCCTGGAACTCTATCTGAACTGCATCGAATGGGGGGACGGCATCTTCGGCATCGGTGCCGCTGCCAGCCACTATTACGGCAAGACGCCGTCGCAGTTGTCACGACTGGAGGCCGCCCGGCTGGTTGCAGTGCTGCCCAACCCCATACGCTGGACCCCCACGGGCAATTCACGCACCGTGGCCTACCGCTCCAAGCTGATCATGCAGCGAATGGAACGACGGCTGAACAATCAGTAGCCCCCTCCCTCTTCCATAGTCTCTTTCTATCCTATCCTCGTTGATAGAACCGAAACACGGACTGTCTGATCTAAGGGCAAGACGAATCTTAACTATCGTCAGGTTCCCTGTCTGCTCACCCCCGCAAAACCGCTAGGACGTTCATACCTCCTCGACCTCCTCAGCAGGTATAACTGGCCGGATTCAAGATGCATTTTTTTCCATACCTGAACAAGACTCAGTAATTATTCATTTTATCTACTACTACGCATTATTTTGTTTTAATTGAATAAAATTACAAAACATCCAACAAGGTACCAGTTTGGACTCATGCTTCGGTATGAGCCTTGCTAAGTAAAAAACCAGACTTTCGCTCGATTGTTTTTGAGCGGTTCGCTCCACTATTATGGAGCTAGAGTGAGAGAGATTTTTTGAGAGGAATATTTGTAAGAACTCAGGAGAATTGAAAATGAAAACCCGCGTCGCCTTTATCACCATGTTTTTGCTGATGCTGATCGCAAGCGTTGCGCATGCCGGTGTGTACACCTTTGAAGACACCGTCAACTACTGGCCTGGCTGGGCCAATGGCACTTCTGACGACAGCAAAGATGTCATCGGTGTGCCCAATTTCACAACCGGCACCGTTTCCTATCAAAACGGCGGCATCATGACCGGCTTCAGCGTGAATTACACTGCTGGCAGTGCTTACAACAACCTTGGTTCCGGTGATCTGTTTATCAATGTGAACAATGACAACAGCTGGGACTACGTGGTCGATCTTTCTGGTCGTAACGGCGGAACGGTTGGCGTGTATGCCTTCAACGTCGACTATGACGCAACTGGCTCATACATCATGAGCACGGGTTCCGGCATTCGTGAAGATCACCCCACAGGTGCCATCGTCTCTGGTGCACCCGTTGCCTACGCGACCTGGTCCGGACTTGAAACTTGGCAGAACTCCGGTCAGGTGCTGACCACCAGCATCGAAGGCCTTAACCTTGACTACGAAGTGCTGACCGTGGGTTACACCGTGAGCTGCGCCAACGACGTGGTCTTTGCCGGTGGCATGTCCAAGACCCCCATCCCCGGTGCCGTGTAGCTGCTCGGTTCCGGCATCATGGGCCTGGTCGGCATGCGCCGCAAGATGGTCAAGGCCTAAACACTTTCCCTACTAAGGGTTTTCAGGGGGCAGGACTTCACGGTTCTGCCCTTTGTCATAACCAAATTTTGAAAAAATTCGCAAGGAAAGGCATTCTGAAAATATGCTGCGGCTGGAGGAGCACCAGGCCGACTGGAGATCAGTTCATTTGACCGGAGCGATCAGGTCGGTCTACCAGTCCGGTTCCTCAACAAACTCAAGTCCATAGGCCATGTTTTCAGATTCGGACTTGCCCGCCCAGCAGAGGTTCGCCTGATAGTCTATCCAGGTGGATTCATTCTGATAGATTCGCATACTTATCTGGATGGGCTTTGTGGTAACAATACGAATGCCTGTTTCAGATGTATCCATGGATTCTGCCTTGACGATGTCCGCATCGACAAAAAATTCGACTTTTTTCTTCTCGCTGATTCGCTGGGCTTGACGCTTGTTTTCATTGGATTCAGGCATTATATTTCTCCGGGCTGAACATTAGGTTCCAACTTACTCCCTAACAGACCCTGGCGAAAGTGAAAAGATATGCTTGCCCTCAAGAATCATGCAGATCACTTTCCAACCAAAACATGTCCGGTTCAAGACAAGGAGCAGCTATGCCTCAGCTACAAGGAAAGATTGCAGTTTTTTTCACAGGAGGCACCATCGGCATGAATGCCGACACCTCTTCCGGTGGCGTGGTGCCAGGTGGTAATTTCTCTCGAATCCTCGCTGAAATAGAAACCAGACATCCAGGCGTCACCCTGCAGCCCGTCCACTGGTCGGACAAACCCTCTGGCCACATGACGCCACAGGATATGTTTGCCCTGGCCCTGGAGGTGGACGCTCTCCTGGCCAGGGATGAGATGCTCGGAGCCGTGATCCTGCATGGAACGGATGTCATCGTTGAAACCGCCTTCATGCTGGACCTGGTCCTGACATCGAACAAACCCGTCATCCTGACCGGCTCCATGCGATATTACTCGGAGTCGGGTTATGACGGGCTCCGCAATCTTTTGAATTCTCTGAAAACCATCCTGCTTCCTTTGCCACCGGACATGGGCGTTGTCTTGCTCATGAACGACCGTCTCTTTGCTGCACGGGATGTCATCAAGGTCAATTCGCTCAATATCGACGCCTTCGAGTCCAGCGAGGCCGGCATACTGGGCTATGTCGCTGGCGAGGATGTGGTCTTGACTCATCCTGCTGGCTTCAAGTCCAGACGTCCCCTGCCCGTTACGCGCATTGAACCTGCAGTTCCGCTCATTTCTTGCTATACCGGCATGAACGGTTCTCTTGTGGACTTTTCATTGGATAACGGCGCCAAAGGTTTGGTCATCGAAGGTTTTGGCGCTGGAAACGTGCCTCCCGGTTTGGTGCCAAGCTTGGAGCGCCCTCTCTCGACCAATATTCCCGTGGTGTTGGCCAGTCGCTGCATCGAAGGAGGAGTCTGGCCTATCTATGCCTACGAAGGTGGCGCAGCCGCTCTTTCACGCAAGGGTGTTATTCTGAGTGGACGATTGGGCGGCCCCAAATCACGCATTCTCTTGATGGCAGCCCTGGGCATGAACCTTAAAACGAAGGCCATTTCAATTCTTTTTTCTTGATTGTATTCAGTATGTCACTCTACAATACTTGACTGATCATAAATAATACGTATTTTATTAGGAATTATTCTTATATAATAACTTTCAACAGGAGGATTTCATGGATAAATGGGAGTGCCCGTGTGGCTATGTGTATGATCCTGAAGCTGGTGATCCGGATAACGGTGTTGTCCCCCAGACTGCCTGGGAGAATGTTCCCGAAAGCTGGGTCTGCCCCTTGTGTGGAGCTGAAAAAGAATACTTTGAAAAAGTTTGATTTTCTAAATGTTAGTATTTTTCTAGATAAAATCTAGACAACGAAGCGGGCATTAAATGCCCGCTTTATTTGTGGAGAAAGTCAAATACGCCCGAAGATACGGATAAAAACGAAGGACAAGGTGAGAAACAGATGTATAGCACGAAATGTGATTATTAAAAGAGATTGAAAGGCAACAACAATTAGGAAATAAAAAGAGTCTTCAACTCCGCAACATGCTCCATGATCTCCACCAAGACCGTGTCCAAAATACGTGTCGTTACCTTGAGGCGGTCGGCCACAGCGGTTGAGGGCTCGTAGAACATCCCGTCGCGTCCGAGACCGACACCAGTATTCTTGGCAAGAATATCGGCGACATGTACAAGATCTAAAGCCAGATCAACCCCCTCAAAGGCATCCGGGTCGAGGCGGTATCGAACAACGTTTATGATGGGCTGTGGCAAACCCCAGAACTCCAGCAGGGCAGCTGCGACTTCGTCATGGCTGATCCCCAGCACCGCCTTTTCGGCCTTCTCGAAGCTGATGCCCTCCTCTCTGACAAGTTTCAGGATGGGCTGCACATCTACTTCGAGGAATGTGCCAAGCACGACCTTGCCTATGTCTGAAAGCAAACCTGCGGTGAAGGTGTGGTCTGGGGTCTTGAGGGAGAGCTGGCGTCCAAGTTCCTCTGCAGCCAGGGCCACGGTAATAGAATGCTCCAGCAGTGCTCCTGGCTCAAGCCCATAACCAATCACTTTTTGGGATGTGTGGGCAGCTACGCCGGAAGCCATGACCAGCTTGAACACGTGCTGCGCGCCCATGCGCACTACGGCCTCTCGGACCGAAGTGATGGAACGCACACCGCCGAAATAGGATGAATTGGCCATACGCAGAATATTGGAGGTCAATCCTGGATCGTGTTCCAGAACCTGGGCAAGTTCCACCAGATCAGCATCAGGATCATTCAGGAGTGCGATGGCCCGCTGAATGGAAATGGGCATCTTCTCAACCTTATGAACGGCCTTGAGTATGGCATCACGTTGGCTCATAGTTCTTTGTCCTTGCCAAAGGTTCGTACCACTACCCTGCCCGTATCCATATGCAGGAACATGGTTCTGGGAATAGAACCGCCGACATCCTGACCTGCAACAAATATTCTATTTTTTTCCAGAAGGTTGAGCAGCGCCTCAATATTTCTGGAACCGGTTTGAAACAGAGTGTCGCCGCGCATGTCTGCGCCACCGGCCACCTTGAAAACAAGATTTTCACGCTTGGCGCCTAGGCGAAACAGTGTCTTGACCATATTGGCCACACCTGTCGTCACAAACATGTAGGGATTGGTCTTGGCTTTTTCAGGCGAGACTGAGGCTGTGGGAAGCAAGGCGTGGAGCAGACCGCCAACTCCGGCCACCTGATCATAGGCTGTAACGCCCAGACAGGAACCAAGAGAGAATGTCACAAGCACATCCTCGGTTCTTTTGGAAAATTTCATGTCAGAAATATTGACAACGATCTGGCTCATGCAGTCCGGCCCGATTTGATAAATGAGTATGAATGATTAACTGTACAATATGCGCAAGGATGATGAAAGAAAAATCGTGACAGAACCACCATAGCTGAAAACTTGCATCTGTGCGGAACATGGAATAAAGTAAGTACAGAGAACTGGCAAGGAGGAAACGCACCATGGCATTCGATCCTGTTGACAGCATGGCAATATCCGACACGCGGAATGCTTTCCACGGCTTTGACACGGACATTGCCGGTGTCGCCAAATTCGACGACTTGTCGGTCCAAACAGACTCCATACAGGAGGTTCAGGACCATAAGTTTCAAACCACTGACCCCTCCATCATGGACTATGCCGAAGCTGGTGCTGAAAAGCACTCGGACACTAATATTCTGGCTCAATTCTTCGATGGTGCCGGATCGATCGTTAACAAGTACGTCTGATATTGACAAAAAAACGCTCAAGGCCGCCATATGGCGGCCTTTTTTTATTCATTTATCCCTCAAAAAACGAAATAATTAACACTGTACTTCTCAAAACAAAAAAAAATGTTATACTTGCATAAAACAAGGAGCTCACCATGAACACAATCATGTACATCAAGGGATCACCCCGTACGGAGCGGTCCCATTCACGACAGATAGCCCGGGCTTTCATCTCCGCCTTGCAGTCAAAGGACCCAGAACTCCGCGTCGATGAAAGGGATATCTTTACCATGAACCTCCCCTCCTTCGACGGCCTGACCATCAAGGGCAAGTACAACATCATGCATGGCCGCGAATATACCCCGGCAGAGCTTGAAGCCTGGTCAGCCGTGGAGGCCATTATTGAAGACTTCAAGAGCGTGGACGCCTATGTCTTTGCCGTGCCCATGTGGAACTTAGGCCTTCCCTACCGGCTCAAGCATTACATCGATATTGTCACCCAACCCACCTACACCTTTGGCATAAACGAGAATGGTTACTTCGGGATGCTCGGTGATAAGAAGGCCTTTGTTGCTTATTCCAGCGGCGGTGTCTTCCCGGACGAAGGCAATCCCTTGGAAACCTGGAACTTCCAGTCTTCCTACCTGCGCACCTGGTTTTCCTTCGTCGGCATCACTAAGGTCCAGGAGGTCTTCTCCCGAGGCATGCTCATGGATGGGGGCCCCCAGGCAAAGGAACAGGCCATTGCCCTGGCCGAACGCATTGCTGTCGATTTCTAGCTCCCTGCCATTATTATTAATTCTAACAAAGGCCGCCCCGGTAACGGAGCGGCCTTTGTTATGGATATTTCCTGTTTTCAGTCGATCATTTTTTTGCGCGCGCCTGTTCCACCAGAGCGATGGTATCCTCAAAATCCTCTAAGGGCACTGCACCGCGAACCGGTACACCCGCGACGACATACATGGGAGTGCCTTGCAGTTCAAATGAGGCCAGTTCGTCCATGTCCGCCTTGACTCGCTCCATAACAACTTTATTTCCAACGGCTTTTTGCATCTCTGCCAGATCAAGTCCTGCAGCCTTGATGATCTCTCCAACCACTGCCCCCTGTCCGTGCACGTCATACACTTCCTTTTGGCGGTCAAACAGGAGATCCTTGAGCTTGGCGGCCTTGTCAGGATAAGTCATGACGGCAGCTTCATAAAGGACAGACAGTCCCAGGGAGCCGTTCTTGAGCGGATTGTGCTTGTACACAACACGAATCTTCCCTGGATACTTGGCCAATAGTGCGTTCATGGTCTTGTGGCCGCGCACGCAGTACGGACAGAGAAAATCAGAGTATTCCACGATGGTGATGGGCGCGTTTACATCGCCTTCAATAAGACGTCCATCCTGGATCACAGGCGTGAGTGGTGCTTCAAGGAAGGTTTTTTGAGCATTCATCTTCTCCAGGGCCTGTTCTTCCTCGACAGTGGCCTGAATGAGATCGAGCAGGGCAAACCGATTCTCATGAAGAATTTCCATCATAAGCTTCGGATCCTCTTGCACCGTCTTCTTGATGTAGTCTCGACTGGCACATCCTGAAGCAAGAATCACCACCATTACAAACAGTACGAAAATCTTCATTTTTTTCATCTTATTACCTTTGTCTTGAGTAATGATTCAAATCATTCGTGTCCGGTTAAGAACCGTTGGTATCCGTAGATTTTCGCATGAGTGTTGGCTTCCCAGGCAAAGGCCGTTCAGTGGACATGTTTGACAGCCCTTCGGAAAAGAAAATGTCCAAAATCTCCCCTATTTGTGGTATGCAGACAGCGACCAAACCACTGCAACCAAAGGAGATATTGGACATGGCTCATGCTAACACGATCCTTCATCAAGTGCTATCCCTGATTCCCAGGGCGGAATTCGAGGCCTTGGCCCAGGAACACAGCACTGGCAGGCGCTCCCGGGTTTTCTCCCGGTGGAATCAATTTGTCTGTTTGCTTTTCATCCACCTGGCTGGTCGCCGGAGCATGCGCGACGGCATTCGAAGCTTGGGTGCCAACATCGGAAGGCTGTATCATTTGGGCTTGCGGGGCGTGGCCCGCTCGACCTTTGCCGATGCCAACGCCAAGCGTCCTGCCGAATTCTTTCAGGCGCTCTTCGGCAAGCTCTACCAGCGTTGCTCGTCCATCGCCACCGGGCACAAGTTCCGGTTCAAGGCCAAGCTCTTCAGCTTCGACTCCTCGGTCGTCAAGCTCTGCCTGTCCACCTTCCCCTGGGCCGACTTTCGCGCCAAGCGGGGCGGGGTGAAACTCCACGTGGTTCTCGACCACGACGGCTATCTGCCTGCCTTCGTGCGAGTCACCAAAGCCCGGCTGCATGATTCCAAGATGGCCAAGATGCTCAAACTCCCCAAGGGCTCCATCGCGGTCTTCGACAAGGCCTACGTCAACTACTCCTGGTTCCGGACACTGGCAGCTTCCGGTTTGTTCTTCGTTACCAGGCTCAAGACAAACGCCGTATACAAGGTACTCAAGCGACGTTCCGTCAAAAAGGGCACGGGAGTGACCTCGGACCACGAGATCAGCGTCACCTCCCGGGGCAAGGAGCTTCGACTTCGCCGCATCGGCTACCGAGACCCGGAAAACGGAAAATTCTACGAGTTCCTGACCAACCATTTCGCCCTCTCCCCCAAGACCATTGCCGACATCTACAAGGAGCGCTGGCAGATCGAGACCTTCTTCCGGCTTATCAAGCAGAACCTGCGCCTCAAATCCTTCGTCGGCACCTCGGAAAACGCCGTCCTGAGTCAAGTCTACGTGGCCATGATCGCCTACCTGATCCTGGCCTGGCTCAAATTCAAGTCGGGCATCGCCTTCAGTCTTCAGCAGATGTTTCAACTGCTCCAGGTCAACCT
>JAHJKV010000323.1 GCA_018822065.1 Pseudomonadota bacterium | reverse complement strand
AGCCTTTAAACGGGTCTTTACGCCATCCAAAGGCAGAGGAAAAGCGCCCCCGGGTTGGCATGATCACCGGGATGGTGGCGAGGTTTTCCAGTTGCAGGGAGATAGAATGGGCGATCTCCTGCTGCTGGGTTTCTTCATAGATCATATCCGCGTTGAGTTCTTGGGCCCTGGAACGCAGTTTGCGGTTCAGGTTGCGGCCATAGAGGGCGGGGAGGTGGCGAAGGCCGTGGGTTGAACGGGGCGAAAAGGAAAGAGTTGCCTCGCGGTCGATCTCATCGCCGATGCTGAGCATGATCCGAAGTTTGGCATTGAAGTCGACAACACGGGCCAAGGTGTTTTCGATGTCTGTCAATTCGAAGCTGCTGGATAACATCGCTTCGTTGACCTGGAGCCGCTCTTTGTCGATCTCGGAAAGGGATCCCAGCGTGTTTTGATGGTCATTGTAGTAGCCGAAAAGAACGTAGTTTGCGGCGGCAAGGGCGCACAGGAGGAAGGGAATGACGAGAAGCACCCATCCCTTGGTATGGAGGTTTAAAACGAGACGGCCCTGGGAGGAGAATAGGGCGAACTGATAGTTTTGTGTCAGCATGACGATTTGTAAGGTGTGCCTTTTTGCTCTTGTAAACCCTTGGAAGCTGACAAGCAAGATGCTGACGGACACCCATGGGCAAGAGGCGGTTGAAAAGTTGGTGTCGGGTCCTATTCATAACACTGGTGGATATTCCCGAATGCTGAAACACTGATCTCTTTCACTAATAGATTGATTTTATACCATGTTTGCGGCATATAGGGTGAGAATGCTCGTGATTTCGGGTTTGATTTGGGGGAATCCCCTATCGACAAATCCGAGGGAAGCGGCGCAGAATCAGAAAAGGAGAACCCAGGTGACCTCATGAAAGTTCACGAAGCCGTGCGCACCCGGATCATTATTGTTGATGACCACCCACTGTTTCGGGAAGGGCTTAAGGCCCTTATCGGACGTAGTGACATGTTTTCCGTTGTCGGTGAGGCTGGTTGCGCCAAAGAGGCTTTCGACCTGGCCAGGCAGGAAAACCCGGGAATCATGCTTGTGGACATTTCCATGCCCGGAAAGAGCGGCATCCAGTTTATCCGTGAACTCCACAAGGTCATGCCAGATGTCCGATTCATCATCATCAGCATGCATGCCAATGCCGATTATATAGTCGAAGCTTTCCAGGCAGGCGCGTCAGGGTATATGGTCAAGGATTCTGCCAGCGAGGGATTGCTGCGAGGGCTGGAGACGGTGGCCAGGGGCGAGGTGTTTCTGGATAGCGCGCTTTCCGGGGAGGTGGTGGAGAAGCTCCTCAAGGCCCGGGCCGACGACCAGGGCATGGAGGATGATCCCTACCAGAGCCTGACTTCCCGAGAGCAGGAGATCATGCGCTTATTGGCTGAGGGACTGATGACCAGGGAGATTGCGAAGAAACTCTTCATCAGTCCCAAGACCGTGGAAAACCATCGGGCCAACCTCATGAAAAAACTTAATCTTTCAAGTGCAATTGAGCTTGTCAGATATTCGGCCCGGCTTGGGCTCATCGATCTGGACACCTGGGCGAGTTAGGGGCCTTAGCCCCCCCCCCCCCCCCTCCCGCAGTGAAAAATGGTTGTTTCCCCCAGGCGATCGGGAAGAATCCCTATCGACAATATCGCTCCCTTCACTCACATTAAAAATAGAAGAAATTGGGGACCACGTGATCCGGGAGGGGGCAATCACGACCCCGTGCCCCCCTTGCCTCCTCCCTGGTCACGCCAAAATATCGCCTGCCGAGGTGCAGCAGAAATCGCCGCAAGGCGATTTTTGTGGTTCATCCGGCCCGAGGATACTTTTGGCAAAACGAGAAGTATGCTTGGACCGGATGAACCATAATTTAGTCGTCGAAGTGTTCTGCTTTGTACCAACCCACACCAACCTATTCGCAATCAGTAGGCCGCTGTTTAAATTCAGATTATAGGCTTCGCGGAATAATCAAACCCATTGAATTCTACCATCCAAGGTCTTCACCACTGAAAAGTTATTGCGCCTTGGCGCTATCTCCCCACCAAGCGACCTTAAACGAATTTGTATCCGAAACACTTTCCGTTGCACTGCCATACAAAGTGATATAAATTACTATTTGGTAATTATGCCAGATATAAACTATTCGAAGTCAAGATAACTGCCACAACAAATCCCGACAGGCATGCAGTCGCACAGTGAAGAAGCATTCAGCCTCAGGCTTAAGACTTGACTCTCGATCTGACCAAAGGAGTAACCATGTCCGAATTGAAAGCCTACTTTGAGAACGCCAAAGGGTTTGGCGTATTGTCCACCGCAGATACCGACGGAGGCGTGAACGCGGCCGTTTATTCACGGCCTCACGTCATGGATGATGGCTCCATTGCTGTGGTCATGAACGATCGATTAAGCCATAAGAATGTCCTGGCCACCAAGAAAGCCCACTTCCTTTTCAGGGAGAACACAGCCGGGTACAAAGGGAAAAGGCTCTCACTGTCGATGCTACGCGAAGAGGAAGATACAGAACTGCTTCATGAACTCTGCCGCCGGTGCAAAATTGATGAAGAACAACCCACCAAACGACGTTTTCTGGTCTTCTTCCATGTCGACAAGGACTTGCCCCTTATCGGCTCTGCAGACGCTTAAAGGAGTCACATGATCACTGGGCGCGAAGTTGGCGAGCCCAGTGATCATAAACGAATTCAGACCTGCTTCAGCCGAAACAACGTGAAAGCATAAAAAAAGGTTCATCCAGTCCAAGCGTACTTTTGACAAACAAAAGGGACATTGCGTCCAATCGATAATCCTACCAAAGATAATCGAAAGGAGTATCCGCCATGTCCACGAGCTTCATCTACCACGCCTTCGGCCTGCAATGCTATGACTACGTCCGTCAGGATTTTGTAGCTGGCAATGTCCTTCTATCCATTCAAGCAAAAGACAGACTTGTATGTTGTCCGCACTGTGGCTCCCGTGTAAATCCCCCTTCATAGGGCCATCTAGTAGTAAAGACTCCCGACAGTTTTTGACGGTGCCACCATCGAGACAGGGGGGGCGGGGGAGGGCAGCTATAATAGCTCGAATTAAAAAAGGCAGAACCGGAGTCCTGCCTTTGGTTATTTCTTGTGCCCGCAATTACTTGGAGACGAAGCGGTGGCGGATTCCTAACAGGCCAATGAGGCCGGAGCCAAGGAGCCAGGCAGCCGCAGGAATGGGCGTGGCCGTGAAGTTCATCTTCACGTACATGGCTTCGGAAGAAGAGCCGGGGTATACGTCCTCGCCGATCCACTGCGCTTCACCGGCAATACCCGCGATGGAGCCGTGATTGTTGTTGTACCATATGGAGTTGGCACCGCTTCCATCAGACAGCAGGCCGCTGTTGGCGGCGTATTCCAGGGCGTTTACCCAGGTACCGGGTGTGCCGCCATTGTCATCGGCTACTTGCCATGTTGCGGAACTGGAGTAGCTGCCATAGGCAGAACTCACGTCGCCTAGGAAGCCGAAGGGGTTGTTGGGACCGACAGTGCCGACGTTCTCAACGCGCCAAATCAGATCGTAGGAGCTTCCCTTGGTGAGATTGATGGTCAGGCTGTCGGCAATCTTCCAGTTGCTCAGGTTGGGCAGCCCGCTGAGATCGACCGCAGTAGCGGCTCCGCCATCAACAGACATGGTGAGTTCGGTAAGCTTATTGTCCGCAGTAAAAGTAAAGGTATACGGCGTGGCATATGCTGCAGTGGCCATAACGACCATGACAACTGTGATCAGAAAAATGCGAAGACTATTCATGAGTCCCTCCTTCGCCAATAAGTCAAATTGTTTTCTTATGTTACGAGCCATGTTAGTTGTATTCTCAAATAACCTCCGCATTTTGCTCTAGCGAGGATTATACTAAGAAATGCTTTATATGTAAATAGTAACTATTCTCTTTAGAGATTGCAAGTCTTTTTAGTCTTTTCCAGGCTCCACCGTCTAAAGCGTACTTCAACGCATTAATATCCATTCATTTTGTCAAAAGTACGTTTGAGCCGGAGGATCCATTTTTGTTTGGTACGTAGCCAGAGACGGACGACGTCCTGGGCGTTCAGGAAAGCAGTCGACAACAGGAGAGTCCCTTGGTATTCGTGGTTAAATGTCGGGATGCCCGGCTCCTTGGAGGTATGATGCGTCGAATTGCAATTGTGATGTGCCTTTTTGTGTTGATGGTTTCTTTTGTCCTGGTCGGTTGTTCGGTTGAACCCGGTGGTTCTGATGATCCCGCGGATTTCAAGACCAGTCTGACCCCGCTGGGAGAGACTCCGCAGGCTGCTCCCGAGTCCATGACGGAGGTCGCCACCCCGCAGGCGGGACGACTGGACGCCATTGAGCAGCAACTGGCTCAGACCAGTGATCGGCTTGATCGTCTTGAGCTTTCGTTCTCCACCACCCAGCAATCCCTGGTCGCTATCCAGGAAACCGCTGCCCAGGCCCTGGAAAAGGCGGAGAAGGGCCCCCTGGCCGGGATTGACCTCTCTAACGATGCAAAGATCGGCGATGCCCTGATGCAGCAGAGTCTGGAGCAGATTATCGGCATTTCCCGTCTGCTTTTGGACAAGATGGAGCAACAGGCCGCCGAACCCAAGCCTGTCCCTGCCCCGGAGCCTCAGGTCCAGTAGGCCGCACAGGATATGCGTATCCTGCATCTGATCACCGGACTTGAGACCGGTGGGGCTGAGACCGCCTTGCAGCGTCTGCTGGCCGGGATGGACTCCAGGTATGAAAACAGGGTGGTCAGCCTGATTCCACCGGGGTTTGTTGGAAGGCGCATCTCCGAAATGGGAACTCCCGTCGCCCATTTGGGCATGCATCGTGGGCTGCCCTCACCAGCCGCCCTCGGTCGACTGGTGGCGATGATCCGCGATTTCCAGCCGAGCCTGATCCAGACCTGGCTGTACCATGCGGACCTCCTTGGTCTCTCAGCAGCAAGGCTGGCAGGTTTGGTGGCAGGCGGGAAGGTGCGGAAGATTCCCGTAGCCTGGAACCTGCGGTGTTCCTACATGGATTTTTCTCAATATCCTCGAACAACGGCTTGGACAGTCAAGGTTTGCGCAGCGCTCTCCCGGTTTCCGGCCGTGGTGGTGGCAAATTCTGAGGCTGCCGTGACACACCATCGTGGCCTCGGATATCGGGCCAAACGCTACGAGGTGATCGCAAACGGTTTCGATACTGCGCATTTCAAGCCCCAGCCGGGGGCGGTCGGGCGGTTGCGGGAGAAACTCGGCATCCCTGAAGGACATGCTCTGGCCGGGATGGTTGCCAGATTTGATCCGATGAAGGACTTTCCGACCCTGCTCACGGCCCTTGCAAGGACGCCGAATCTTTCCCTGGCTCTCTGCGGTCAAGGGCTGGATTCGGACAATCTCACTCTGGCCCGATGGCTCAACCAGGCGGGAGTTGCCGACCGGGTTCACCTTCTGGGCCACAGGGCCGATGTGGTCGACCTGCTGGCAGGGCTGGATATCTATGTCTCCAGTTCGCGCGGGGAGAGCTTTCCAAACGTGGTGGCAGAGGCCATGGCCTGCGGAGTCCTGCCTGTTGTCACTGACGTTGGAGCAAGCGCCGAGGTTGTGGGCGAAACCGGTCGTGTGGTCCATCCTGGGGATAGCGGCGCCCTGGCGGACGTTCTGGGTGCCCTGATGCTCATGCCCTCTGGGGAACGTCGGGCTTTGGGCCTTGCAGCCCGTGCCCGTGTCGAGGCGAAGTATTCCCAGAAAGCGTTCGTTACCCGGTATGAGAGGTTGTACGACGAATTCAGCACAGCCGGATAAGAACGGTTCATCCGGTCTGAGTGTACCTAGCTTCATGAATGCCCATGATTCTTAGTTTAAAGAATTCCAGATTGCGGTATCCGTAGGCTTGGCGCTTGAGCATCTTGATCTTGTTGTTCATCCCTTCCATCCGCCTTTGTTTCCTATGATGGTACTTGGGAGATGGCTTCAATTTGATTGGGAGCATTATGGCTTTGCTGTAAATTGCAGCATGGACTGACCCAGGTAGCCAATCGGACTCCGTTGACGCGAAAAGGCCGGGCTTGCGCCCGGCCTTTCTTATTGCTGAGAAGTCCCCCACGGAGGTGGTGGCGGTGGCATGAACCAGCCCGGACGCTGCAACTTGTCTGTGCGGTGATTTTGGAAGTCGTCCATAAGCTGTTTGAGTTGTGCCTGCTGGTCCTTGGTTAGGAAAGCTGAGCAGCGCTGGGCAAAGCGATCTCGGATGACCACAAGCCGGGGCTCGATGTCACTTTTCATGGCGTCGAGTTCGGCAAAGGTGACCTCGAGTTCCTGGTTGATACGATCCAGAGTGGTCTGGTCAGGCTCCAGGCGGTGTTCAATGTTTTTGAGCATCATCATTTTCATCGGGTTTTCATTGCCGTGGTCCCCCATCAAGGAATTGGCCATGTGGTGGATGAATCCACCGGTCAGGGCGATCCCGACGATCACGCCGGAGAGGAAGAGGGCTGTAAGCCCTGCAAGGATTTTCCATCGTTTCATGTGAACCTCCATGTTCACTAAAAACCCAGGGCCGAAGGGATATACATGGCGGCCAGAGCAGTGGGAACCTTGTCCAGAATAGCCATCCCGTACACGATGGCGAGAGATGCCGCTACCATGCCAACCATGGCGAAGCGGGGCAGGAAGCTTTCCAGGGCGGCATTCCCTGCGTCAATGGTCAAGTGGATATCCGCCATGACCGCCTGGGTAAACCCGAGAGGGGCTTCGGGAATGCTGCGTTCGCGGTAAGCCTTGCGATAGCGGTGGGAGGAGTCGTTGGTTGTGGTGTTCATGTCGTTCCACCACCTCCTTGAGGTGTTACGGATTCCAAGATGGCTTTCAATTTTTTTCTGGCGCGAAAGGCCCGGACCTTGACGTTTGTCACGCTCATATCGAGCAGTTCGGCAGTTTCCTTTGAGGACAATTCTTCGAGATGCGTCATGGTCACTACTATTCGGTCCAGAGGAGAGAGTTGTTCCAGGGCCCAGTTGAGTAACATTCGTTCCTGGTTTTGTTCCGCCACAAGGGCCGGGTCCGATTCATTCCCTGTTGCCGAGTGCAACATGTGCAATCGCCGGGCCTCAGGGAGTTCACTCACGGAGATCTCCCGGTTGCGATACCTGGACCGCCAGAAGTCGTGGCAGGTCCGGAGTGTAATGGTCGTCAACCAGCGGACAAATGGTTTTGTCGGTCGGTATCCGGCCAAAGACCCGTAGGCCCGGACAAAAGCATCGTGAGCCACAGCGGCAACCTCCCCGGTGGGAACATGACCCGAAACGATGCGAAACATCTCGGGTTGATAGCGCCTCACGAGTACCGCATAGGCATCGACGTTCCCATCAAGGACGCGTCCTATGGTCTCAAAATCTGTCGTGTCATGCATGCAGTGTCTCAGAGCGTCTCAGGCGCCGACCTATTCGGGGAGTGTGACTGGCCGGGGTCTGAAACGCAAGCCGCTTCTGGAGAACTCCGGTCGAGGAAGGCGGTACTTCCTTCTCCACACAAGTACATCGTCTGTGAAGTCGGGGTGGTTACATGTTGCCTTGGTAAAAAAGGGCCGCGAGGGACCCTTTTTCGAAACATATGGCCGTCACGCCCTTGGCTACACCGCCAGGTCCAACTGTTCCAGAAGCATGGCGTCGATGTTGTATCCCTGCTGGGCTCCTTGGGAGTATGCGTTGTTGGCCAGCATTTGTATCATGCCACCTCCCTTGTCGCCCATCGACATGCCGGTCATGCCTTCCATGCCGGGGGGCGGCCCCATGTCGCCCATCAAGGCCTGAACGCCTTCGAAGTCACCTGCGTCCAACATGGACTGGATGGTCTGCTGGCGCTCGGTTTCAGAGGCGGTAATCTCCTCGCTGGTCGCAAGACCGTCGCCATCGGCGTCGATGGTGGCAAACGTGTCTTTGTCCAGCCCGGATTCCTCAAAGCTGATGAGGTTGTCGCCGTCGCTGTCGCGGT
>JAHJKV010000322.1 GCA_018822065.1 Pseudomonadota bacterium | reverse complement strand
TCCAGGGCTGCGCCAAAGGACAGTCGGGCATCCGGCCCCCCCGGGTCGTCTTGAATATACGACCACAGACTGATCGCCAATGGATCAGCATGAGGGTGGCCGAGGTCCGGAGACAACATCGAATGAAAGACGTTCAGGATTTCCAGTTTCAATTGGACCTGCTGCGCCAGCCAATGTGCAATGTTTTCGAGAGGCGGGGGTTGGGGAATTGAGAGGGAGGTATCCTGATCCTCCTCGAAGGTAACTGAAAATTCCTCAATTTCCTGGTGCTTGAAAAGTCTGATAGTCATCGAGAAGACCGTGAGGCGGGTTACCGAATCCAATTGGAGATGACTTTGACTGATTGGTCCACACAGAAGACGACAACCAGCAAACGGCGCAGACGACACCGGAATCATGCCGAGGCTTCGAGTCAGTTCAGACAACATAGGCCGCATTTCGCTGGGGGTATCGAGGAAAACACGAAAGACCCTTGATTCACTTTTCCGGACAAGGCTTGGATAATCGGAAGAAGGAGGATCTGACGGTGCGAGCGAAGGTGTGGTCAAGATGTCTGTAGAGATGCTCGGTCTGGCGACTATCGTGCCTGTGAGTTCCGGACTCATGGTGCCGTTGATCTTCGGAGTAGCTTCGATGATGCCCGTCAGTGCGGGAATGACCTTTTCATCGACGGGTCTGTCTTCTTCGATCGAGGAGGTCGCGGGGGCCGTTTCCGGCTCCACGACGCATCCAGGACTGACCTCTGATGGTTGCTTCACCTCTTCGCGTGCCATTTCTGCGGGAGCTGGCATTGGCGCCGGGTCCGCTGGCAACAATTCCACCCAGGGAGTGATGCGCCGTAATCGAGACGGCCCCAGTTCGAGGGCTTCGCCGCCGCTGGCCGGAAGCTGGCGAAGCACGACCCCGGAGACCTCGAAGACGGCATGCCCATCGGCTAGCATCGCCGGCAGCAAATCGGTCCCGATCAGCCAGAGAAGGAGTCGACGAGCCAGAGATGGTGCATGGGAAACCTCGTTTGATTTAATGGAGGGCTGCGATAATCGGGTTACCTGCTCCAGAAGAATCGTTAGCTTGAGGTGACCAAGCGCTTCAATCATTCCTCTGGACCAACTCACCCAATCTTCTGTATCGACAGGAAGTTTCTTTTCGCATCGTAAACACCGCATTGCTGTGGCCGAAACCAACGTTTTCCATTCGGATTGGGTGGCATTGTGCCATTCCATTTCAAGGTCGTTCATTGCGGTCACCAGCACCGTCCACCAGGAAATGGGTACCAGTTTTCTGAGGTTCTCCTGAACGGTTTGGTCCAGCACCAACCCTTCGGCGTCGGCCGCGGCGACCAGCGTGGCGCTGAGATGGGATGCTAGGATCAATTGTGGCGGAATCGGAGGAAAGCCGTCAGTTGGGGTTGTGGTTTGGGGATCGGGTTGCCAGCCAAAGGGCGTTTTTCCTCCGAGAATGAACCTTTGGATTGGTTGTTCAAATGATTTGACGTCTTTGTCCCAATCCGCATGATCTCTTACAATTGAGCAAGATTGAAACGGCTTGCTCAAAGCGTGCACCCACCGGCGGCTTTCGTGCAGACGCCTCAGGCGCAGGAACCGCCCCAGCGCGGCGGCGGCCGCGGAGGCATCCTGCCCCACCACGGGTTCGTCCACCAGCAGGATGGGAAGCTCGCCACCCAGGGCATCCAACCAGCGGGACAGACGAACGGCAAACGCCTTGCGCACCTGACGCGCGGTGTTGGGTCGCTGCTTCCCAGGCAACTCGATTCCGATGTCCAGGAAGTGCTCGACATCGGTTTCCTTGTCTTCGGGAAACCCCATCGGATGAACTCGGCGCTCTAGGTTTTGCGCGAAGGCACGCGCCTGATGGGACAACATGTTCTCCTTGGCGTTCAGGTAATCGGCGATGAGGCCGATGATTTGTCGCAGAAATTCCGAGTTGGGACTTTCCAGGTGTGGCATCAGGTTCGGCCATACCGAAGACAATTTTGGGTTTGTCATCAACCAACGAAGGAAAAGGTTTCCCTTCGCATTTTCCAATCGCTCAAGTTCGTCCGCGCTCAGAGTTGACGGAGCAGTCGCGTCTTCACTCGGGGGGGTGAGTGCAGGGATGCTATTAATCAACTCTTCAAGCTCGTTCTGCGCGGGATCCTTCGAGGCGTCTTGTGGCTCGGTTTCTGCCGGGTCCCCCTTAGAGGTATCCGGTTGAGGGGCATCACTGGCGCCAGCTTCAATTGGTGCGGACGGCTGCGTACCGTCCTTTCCATGTGGGCGTTCAGGCCTCTTCTCGAGTTTTGGCTTGCTGATTTCGACCATCTCCGCATCGAGGAATTCATGCCACAAGTCAGCCAGTTCCCGTGAACCCGTTCTCGGATCGGGGAGTTCTGCAAGGCCGATCACCTCTTGCCAATAATCAATTGTTCGAAAGGCTGCGCTGAAGGAATGAATCCGCTCCTGTAATTCCGCCAGTTTTTTGAAATACTCAAACAAATGCTTCACATCTGCGGACTCCAGATGTGGAATCACGGTCAGGACCGCCGTTTCTCCTGGACGGCCCATGTTTAATTCCGCATCGTCGGCAAACAGCGGCAGAAATTGCGTATGTCCAAGCGGTGACTCAGGGGCTCGGGTCAGTCGATGAACCCTCAACTGGGGAGAAGGCATTGGCTGGTTGTGCGAGTCGGTTGATTGTTCAGAATTGATGAAGGTGGTGGCGTCATCGGGGAGCACTGCGCGAAGCCGGGGCCGGTCGAGGAAAAGTTGGGACAGACACTCGATCAGCGTGGTTTTTCCCGAGGCGTTCTCGGAGGCGATCAAGGTGACCGGCGCAGTATCGATTCGCAATGGCGTGTGCACATAGCGGCGAGCCTGAATGAAGGCGCCGAGCATCAGGGCCGGCGATTCCGGCGGTAGGATCACTTTGCCTTTCGGAGACGCATCGCGGGACAGTTGAGATGAGGAGAACTGCAGGTGCCTCACAAAAAGATCAAGATTCGATGGTGAACCTTCGGAGAATTGAGCCAAATGGGTTTTCAGTTGTTTCTTTTCATGCTCAAGATCTACGCCCAGCGACATGCGGTTGGTTTGACCGGCATCTGTGTGATTGGCCGCAGGAAACAGGTGTTGACCATGGGCCGACAGTATCATTTTCAGAAGGTCATCCTGCTTGTCGGCCGTCTCTTCAATCCAGCGAAATTGCAGGTCGAGCGCTGCTTCCCCCATGCGACGGAGCAGTTGCTGGACACTGGAATAGAAGGTGTCTTTCTCCTCATCGGGTACTGGGCGAGTATCCTCGGCCAGCACCACCAGTTGCAGCCCGGGGCGGTGGGCTAGGGTCCGGTCGTGCAGCCGAAGGAATTGAAAATACCGATGGACGAACGGTTCCAGGAAGTCTTCTTTCACAGTCTCCGCGTTGGCCTGCCAGACCAAGGTTACCATGCAGGCGAACGGATCGGCCACCAGCAGCCGGCGAGAATTCTTGTGGGTTCTACCAGGGTGTTTCCAAAGTTGGAGTGCCAGTTGTGTGGTCAGTGGGCGATCCGGTTCATCCGATTCCTTCTTGCCTTTGTCCCCTCCAATTAAAATCAATGGGTCGAGGAGGGTTTGAGAAAATGAATCAACCCCCTCCAGCCATTGTGGATTCAGCAAGCAACCCTTCACCTTCTCCACCGAAATCGAATCGATTTTCATCTCGGTTTCCTTTCCCGATTGGGCAGCGCCAGAGCCAGCCAATCAACTGGCGGGAGCAGAGGACTCCATCCCGAAGCCAGAGGAATCTCCCTGCGGAGTCGCTCGGCCGGCCCCTCTGGACGACCCTCCCCGGGCAGGTTTAGCGCCGGTTCCTTGGGGTCACCTATCGGCAGGATGCACAAGCAAGGAGAGGCCACCCAGTCCAGGGTGCGACCGGGCTGCCAGTGCAGGGTGTTCCGCATCCCCCAGCGAAGGGTGGACGAGAGCACTCCGACTTGCGACGGCCAGGGCCAGGGGAGCAGCAGCAGATCCCGCCCCGACAAGGAATGCGTGCAGATATTCTCATGCTCTTCTTCTTTCCAATGAGGAACCTGCACCACGCCCGTCCAGGGATCCACCCGAATCCGTCCAATTTCCCCATCGAACGCTTCGTCCGAGAGTGCGTGTCGGCGGCTCAGCCATGCCGCGCACGCCGCGACCTGTCGCAATGCCGTGGTCGACGCCGGTGCTTCTCCGGGACGTTCCGAAAACCAGGGGGCGTACCACCAACGGGCGGCCGGATCGGTGGGAACCCCGTCGAACGGGGCCCGGCCCTCGGCCAGTGCCGCCCAGCGCGCGTTGGGGCCCAGCGCGTCGCAGAGCAGGTCCAGCAGAGGGGTGGACTCCTTGGGCGCATTCACTTCCGCGATCAATCGGTGTTCGAGTTCGATGGTCAGCTCGACCTGCTCCGGACGATCACGGTCCAGCGCGGCCAGCAGTTGCCGCAGAAGCGCCCACGCATAGGCGGCGCGGAGCCCGGGTTTCCCGCTCCCGGGAGCGCAGTGAACGAGCGGGGCTCCCCGTGGTTGCGAGACCGACATCATGCAGGTCATCCGCAACTCCGGCTTGTCTTCTCTATACAGTGCGACCAAGGGCAGCGGGCCGTGCTCCGGTTCACGCTCCGGTTGCGGTACGTGCTCTTGTTCCTGCCAATGCTCCACGGCTGCGTGCTCCCATTCCAGCACTCGCGCCCGCACGGCACGGAACGTCACCGGGTCGGCCCCGCTCACACCGACGAAGAGCACCCGATGGGAGCGGAGGGCGTCTGCGACCACGTCCTGCACCCACTGGGAGGCCTCCCGCCAATGGGTCAGATCGGTGGAGGAGACCAGAAAACAGGCGCGGAGCTGGCGCTCGGCCTGATCCTCGGACAGCCGGCCACGGCTGACCAGCCCCATCACGTTGGAGATCACGTCGATGCCGCCGTGCAGTTTCAGCAGTAGGGCCTGATGCTGCCGGCAATGAAGATGGACGTCCCGTCCCTGGTCGAACACCTGCAGTCGCCGCGACGAGGTGTCCGCTCCATCGGGGTCTCGGGCATTGTGGATGGCCATCCCCGTGAGCCATGCCCCCACCTCGACGAAACAGTCATAGTTGGTGGAGAGCACCTGCTGGACCCAGCTTTCCGCCATCATTCGCCCCAGGATGACCGGCGGGTTGGATGGGTCGAGAATGCTCAGGTGAAGCGGATGATGCAGCCGGATCACCTGCTTCCAGTTTTCCAGGCTCCTGTAGGTGGCTTCGGAGCGGGGCGGCAGTTGCTGGTTCCAGTCCTGGTAAGCACCCGGGGCCAGGGACTGTTTGGATGCCACCACCGGCTCCGACATGAACAGTTCCGCCAGTTCCGTGATGTTGTTCGAATTGGCCTTCTTGACAGCCGACAGTAGGTCTTCGGGTAGAACCCCCGTGTCGCGAAGCGCCGTTGCCACCATTTCGACGTACTCCCAGAACAGCGGGGCCGACGAGTTGGTCGCCTTGGTGAAGCCCGCACCCAGGAACACGGCTCGCAGCTCCGGGCAGACTGGCCGGGGATCCCCCAGACCGGGCGGGGGGGTCAAGCGACCCAGCCACTGCGTCAGCGCGTCGCTCAGTTGCATCACGACTCCCTGAGGGCGACGATCTGACGGGCGTTGCCCACAGGTTGCCAGCTCACGAGGAGACGCTGCGGCTTCCCCTTGTCCAGTTTCAGTTTCACGGTCGGCGATAGGCCCTCGAAAAGCTTGCGTGCGCTGGGTCCCCGTAACTCGGCGGTCTTCCCGTCCTCGAACATGGCCCGCAGGCTCCCGTCCCCCTTGTTGCGGGACAGCATCGCGGGACCCTCCTGTATAGACTCTTCCTTTTGATCGCGGAC
>JAHJKV010000321.1 GCA_018822065.1 Pseudomonadota bacterium | reverse complement strand
GCCACGCCACCGAAGCGGAAGTAGCTGTAGGTCAGGCGCGAGGCGGTCGGGCGCTGTAGGAGGTCCAGCAGGATTTCGCGATCCTCAAACATATACATGATCGGGGTGAAGGCACCCAGGTCGAGGATATAGGCACCGATGCCAAGGAAGTGGGAGGTCAGGCGGTTGAGCTCATGGGTGATGACCCGGATGTACTCGGCCCGCTCGGGCACCTCGATCTCGCCCAGCTTCTCCACCGCGCCGCAGTAAGCCCAGTTCCAGGCCAGAGGATGACCGTAGTCCACGCGGCCCATGTTGGGCATGAACTGCCCCCAGGCCTTGGTCTCGCCCATCTTCTCGTGCATGCGGTGCAGGTAGCCGAATACGGGTTCCGCCCGGATGATGTATTCACCATCCATCTCCAGCACGATGCGCAGGACGCCGTGGGTGGAGGGGTGCTGCGGGCCCATGTTGATGACCAGGTTGTTCGGATCAGCCGTTTCCTGAATTTTCCGGGTGTAGTAGTCACCGGCCATATGTGCGCTATTGGGATGTTTTGTCATGGCTTCCCCCTTACTCCCCGGCCCCGGCATCGCTGGCTTCGGGCTCTGCGAACAGGGCCTCCACTGCCGACGAGCAGGACTCGGCCTCGCCAAGCCCAAAGAGCTCGCGAATGGCCTTTTTGTTCTTATCTTCCTTGAGGAGAACGCCGGGTTCCATGTCCGTGGGCAGGAGCAGCGGCCAGAGATTGGGATGTCCGGTGAAATCCACGGCGTGGAAGTCGCGGACCTCGCGTTCGTGCCAGTTGGCACCCTGGAAGATATTCGCGATGGAAGGCACCACGCCGTTCTCGGCCATGACCTTCAGCTTGATGCGGCCCGGGCGGGTCATCTTGTCGAAATGATATTCGATCAGGATGCCGTCGGTGACGTCCAGGGCCAGGAGATCGACGATGTAGTAGCCATCAGCATAGAGAGCCTGGGTGGCCTTGAGCAGTACCGAGGGCTTCAGCCAGATTTCGGCAACCACGCCGGTCTTGGCATAGTCTGCCTTGACCACGGCCTCGGTGGGAATGGAATCAAAGAGTTTCATCTAGTCCTCCTTGAGGGCCGGCACGGGCCACCAGCGGCGACCGCTGATCTGCTCTTGCAGGGTGAAGAGTCCCTCAAGCAGGGCCTCGGGCCGGGGCGGGCAACCGGGGACATAGACATCCACGGGGATGAGTTCATCCACGCCCTGCACCAGGTTGTACGCGCCTTTGAAATTAAAGGGACCGCCGGAGATGGCGCAGTTGCCCATGGCGATGACATACTTGGGTCCGGGCATCTGTTCGTACAGACGCACCACAGCGGGCGCCATCTTCTTGGTGATGGTCCCGGCCACGATCATCAGGTCCGACTGCCGGGGGGAAGGCCGGAAGACCTCCGCGCCAAAACGGGCGATGTCGAAGCGGGGCATGCCCACGCAGATCATTTCGATGGCACAGCAGGCCAGACCGAAGGTCATGGGCCACAGCGACATGGCCCGGCACACATTCAAGACCTTGTCGACAAGGTCGATCTGAATCAGTGCGGGCTCTACCGTCCCGAGCGTCTCGCGGACGACGTCGTCTACAACTTGATTCGACGCGGCCATGTGAATACCCCTTTAGCCCAGAAGTAGATGATGGAAGCGGCAAGAACCAGAAGGAAAATGAACACCTTGAAAAAAGGTAGCCATCCTTCGGTCTGCGCATACACGCTTGAGACGGGGAACAAATAGAGCACGTCCACGTCAAACGCGAGGAAAATCAAGGCGTAACAATAATAGGTGATGCCGAACTTGGTCCAAGCCGGACCTTGAGGACGCATGCCGCACTCGTACGGCATGTGCAAATCCCCACCTGTGGCCCTAGGGCCCAAAAGTGTTGCCAAAATCAATGGGCCCACTGCAAAAAGCAGTGCGCCCACAAGAAAGATGATGATGGCGAGATGCAACCAGTTGAAGACCATACTTCCACCCTTCCAAGCCTAGTTGGTTGGTTGACGGCGAGGGGTGAAACGACCCCTCTGCCACTTTTGCAAAAAGTGACCTTTTCATGCCCCACCTAGCAAATCACGTCAAGAACTTTGTGAAATATTTCATCAATATCAGCCTCATTCCCTGGCCTGCGATCAAGGCACAACAGCTAAATATCCTTACATAATTAAAAGGCTCCCCCCGCGTTTGCACGGGGGGAGCGAAAGAAACACACCCTCTTGAAGGCAAAATCGTCAGTCCACTGCCTCAGGGAAGGCATACGGGCACCCCCCACCCCGCTTGGCCGCATACATGGCCATATCTGCCTGACGGACCAACTCGTCGGCCGTTTCCGCGTGGTCAGGAAAGAGACTGATCCCGATGGTGGCCCCGATGGTCACTAAAAACTGATCTATCTCAAAGGGTTTGGCCACGGCCTTGAGCAGCCCCTCGACCACAGTGATCACTGCCCCCTCATTTTCAACAGCGGGCAGGATGACCCCGAATTCATCCCCGCCGAGACGGGCCAGGGTGTCGGACGCACGCACCCGGTCACGGAAGCGTCCAGCCACCTGTCGGAGCACCTCGTCGCCTGCACCGTGGCCATGAGTGTCGTTCACGGTCTTGAAATTATCCAGATCTACAAAAAGCACGGCCACCCGGTCCCCGTAACGATGGGCACTGGCCAAGGCGGTTTCCAGACGGTCGAAAAACAGGGTGCGATTAGGGATTTCGGTCAGTCCGTCCAGGGTGGCCTGCCGCTGCAGCAACTCCTCGCTGCACTTGCGCTCGGTCACATCCTCGACAACCCCCTCGATAACCTCTTTCCCATCAATGTAGACCAGCCTGGAACTCTCGGAAAGCCAAATGATCTCACCGTCATCACGCCGAACCTGGTACTCCCAGTTTGAAATGTACCCCTCGTTCTTGAGTTGTTCGACATAGTGCGCCCGATCTTCAGGAGAGACCATAAGCTTTTGCACGATACCTGGTTTTCCTACCAAGTCCCCTGGTGCCTTGAAGCCCATGATGCGCACAAGGGCGGGGTTCACATCCAGCACGGTGCCATCCAGCGAGGATTGAAATATACCTTCCACGGCTTTTTCAAAGAAACTGCGATAGCGCTCCTCCGCCTTGGACAGGGCCTCGGCAATACGGGTGCGCTGGGCAATCTCATGCTCCAGGCGCAGCCGCTGGCGGTGCAGGTCCATGAACACCTTGACCTTGGC
>JAHJKV010000320.1 GCA_018822065.1 Pseudomonadota bacterium | reverse complement strand
GCTGTCCTATGGAGAAGCCCTTTGGCCCAAAAGAAGCATTCGCAGAACGACATCCCCATGCACTGGCTGACATTGGGGTTTTCCGCCGAGCTTGAGGCCAGATACAAAACATACTTCCTCGCGCGCTTTCTCCCCTACATCCGAATCGCCCTCTTCCTGGGCTTTTTCATCTATGCCGCCTTCGGGGTGATGGACTACTACCTCGCGCCCCATCACTATCTCAGCATGTGGAAACTGCGCTTCGGTCTGGGGGTCCCCGTCGTGCTCGGGTGCCTGCTACTCACCTATTCGAAATTCTTTCAACGCTATCTCCACCTGGGGCTTGCCGCCACCTCTTTTGTCGCCAGCGCCGTGCTCATCGCCCTGATCTCCGTGGCCCCGAAACCGGTGGACTCCACCTACTACGCGGGCTTCATGCTGGTCCTGTACTTCAGCTACACCTTTGTGCGCATGCGCGCGTTCCATGCCGCCATTGCTGGCTGGGCCAGCCTGCTCCTCTATGGCTATGTGGCCATTGACCTGCAACGACTGGACACCTGGGTCCTGGTAAACAACATCTCTTTCCTCTTCTCCGCCAATATTATTGGCATGGTCGCCTGTTATTTCATCGAACGACAGTCGCGCAACAATTTCCTCCACTTAGAACGAATCGAGGAGGAAACCGCGCGAACAGACGCCATGAACAACCTGCTGGCCTCCGAGATTCGACTGCGCCGGCAGAACGAGGAAAAAATCCGCCAGTCTGAGCAGGCGCTTCGGACCATCTTCGACGCGGTAGACGCGGCCCTGTTCATCCACCAGCCCGACGGCACCGTGGAGAACGTGAACGAAAAGATGCTGGAGATGTACCAGGCGACGAGAGACGAGGTGATCGGCACCGGGCCGGACTCTGCGCCGCCACCGCCGAGCGACAACCCACTAAACATGCTACAGGAAATCTACTCCCGCGCCTTGAAAGGGGAAAGCCTGCGCTTTGAATGGAAAGGACTGCGGCAACATGACCAGGAGGAATTCGATGTCGAGGTCTCCTTGAAAAAGATCGCCCTCTCTGGTGAGGACAAGCTCCTGGCAACCGTCCACGACATCACGGACCGAAAACGGGCCGAAGCACTCCGGGCGGACATGGAGCGCATGTCCCGACACGATCTGAAGGGCCCCCTCGGGATCATCGTCTCTCTGCCGGAGGTGCTGCTGGAAGAACTTGACGGGTTGAGCGAGGAGCAGGTCAAGCTGCTCAAACGGATCGAGGAAGCTGGCTACCGGATGCTGGACATGATCAACCTCTCCCTGGACATGTACAAGATGGAGCACGACACCTACGACTTCACGCCCGCTCCCCTGGACCTGGCCCAGGTGACCAGCAAGGTCATGGATGAGATATCCCTGGTCTCCCGGGGTCGCAACATGCGCCTTACATTGATGATCAACGGAGAACCGGACGATAAAAGCGCAGTCATCTTCTTCTCGGGCGAGGAATTGCTACTCTATGCCATGTTCAACAATCTGATCAAGAACGGTCTGGAAGCTTCCGCAGACGGGGAAGAACTGATCGTGGCCCTGGACGAGGAGGACGACATGGTGCGCATCTCCGTGTCCAATTCCGGCGAGGTTCCCTTCGAGATTCGAAACGAGTTCTTCAACAAATACAAAACATTCGGCAAAAAAGAAGGCACCGGACTCGGCACCTATTCCGTGCGGCTCATCGCCAAGGTGCATGGGGGCATGGTCAAGCTGGACACCCGCACCTCGGGCCGGACCACCGTGATGGTGCTGCTCCCCCGCTCCCAGGGCTGAAAACCGCCATCCCCACTACCGCTCCTGCACGGCCAGGCGCAAACCCAGGCCGATGAGAATCGTGCCGCAAACGCCGTCGATGGCACGCCGGAAGAAGGGGCGGGTGACGAATCTTCTCGCCCGACCGACACCCATGGATATCCCGGCCAGCCAGGTCACGCCCATGACGCAGTGGATGCCAGCCAGGAGCAGGGACTTGGTGGCCACCGGGTCGCCAGGGGTGATGAACTGGGGCAGGAAGGCCAGATAGAAGATGGCCACCTTGGGATTGAGCACGTTGCACAAAAAACCCTCACGAAACCGCTTGCGGCTGGACCGGGGCGCGAGACATTCATCCTGCATGCCTGACAACTGCTCCCCGTTGCCCCGCAGGGCTGCAATCAGTGATTTCGCTCCCAGCCAGATGACGTAAACCGCACCCACAAACTTCACGGCAAGAAACAGCTCTGCCGAGGCCAGCAGGATGACCGAGAGCCCGAGGGCGGAAAGCAGGGCATGCACAAAGAGGCCGGAACCGATACCCAGGGCCGTGAAGATGCCGTCCCTAGGGCCGCCGCACATGGCGTTGCGCAAGGTGAGCACGGTGTCGTTGCCCGGCGTGATGGTCACAAAGAATGCAGCCACGGCAAAGGTGGTGGTATTGGCATCAAAGTACATGGCTTCCTCCTGATGGAGGTC
Organism: Pseudomonadota bacterium; assembly: GCA_018822065.1. GTDB lineage: Bacteria > Desulfobacterota > Desulfovibrionia > Desulfovibrionales > Desulfovibrionaceae > JAHJKV01. Next base: position 2,086 of record JAHJKV010000320.1, on the reverse strand, counting down.
TGGCATAAAACCGAAGCGGGGGCAATCCCACCTGGCGATTGCCAGCAAATGCCCAGCAGGGTATGGTGTTTCAACACTGGAGCACCACTCACCATGACCATGCCCGAATCCCCCCTGATTCGCCTGACCATCGCCGCCTGTCTCTTCCTGCTGGCCATCGGCCTGGTGATTATGCTGCGCCGTCGACTGACCCGAAGTCTGCCGGACGGCGAGAGTGACGAGCACGCCAAGGTCATCCGAGCGAGCACAAGCTCCGCCGCCCTCTTCCTCATCCTGCTCGCAGCCAGGTTGTGCCTGCGGCTGCTTCCCCTGGACACGGACACAGCCCAGCTGGCTTGGCAGGTGCTGCTCGCCGCCCTGACCCTGACCGGCATCTCCCTGGGGTTCGACCTCTTCCGGCTCGCCCTGGACAGAGGGCTCCGGCGCAAGGGCAGCTCACTGAACGAACACAAAGGACGCGTCCTCCTGCCCGTGGTTCAGGGACTCACCTGGCTGGTGGCGGTCGCCTTTCTGCTGGACAACTACGGGGTCAAGATCGGAACTATCCTGGCTGGCATGGGCGTGGCAGGCATCGCCATCGGCTTTGCGGCCCAGGCCGTGCTGGGCGACCTCTTTTCCTATTTCGCCATCCTCTTCGACCACCCTTTCCGCATCGGCGACTTCATCACCATCGGCGAGGTGCGCGGCCATATCGAGCACATCGGGCTCAAGACCTCGCGCATCCGGAGCCTGGACGGCGAGCAAATCGTCATGTCCAACACGGACCTGACCAGTTCACGGGTGAAAAACTTCCGCCGCATGACCAGGAGACGCGGGCTGTTCTCCTTCGGGGTGCTCTATTCCACCCCCCATGCCCAGTTGACCGCCATTCCGGTCTGGGTGAAGGAGATCATCGACGCCATCCCTCTGACCACCTTTGACCGGGCCCACTTCTGCAGCTTCGGCGAGTCGAGCCTGGACTTCGAGGTGGTCTACTTTGTGGAATCCCCGGAGATAAACGACTTCAAGGACTCGCAGCAACGCATCAACCTCGCCCTGGTGGCGCGTTTCGAGCAGGAAGGCGTCGGTTTCGCCTTCCCCACAAGAACCCTGCACATGCACAACGAGCCCAAACCGGAGACGACCCGCGATGTTTGATTTCCTCAAATCTTTCGAACTCAAAAAAAATCAGTCTCCAGGCAGCCTCATCTATGCTGGGGAAGAGAAGGACTTCGAGCCCAAGCTCAAGCTCTATTCCTATGATGCTGACAAAATGCGGGAGACCGATCTGGATCCGGATGGCGACGACCCCACCCTGGAACCACCCCAGACCCATTTCCTGGACCTCTCCGGGCTGCACCATACCAAAAAGGTCTCCAGTGTAGGGGGCTGGCTGGGCCTGCACCCGCTCATCCTGGAAGATGCCCTGAACACGGGGCATCGGCCCAAACTCCAGTGGCAGGATGACATCCTGTTCCTGGTGCTCAAAAACGTTTCCTACGACGCGGCCAATACCCGCCTGCACCAGGAACAGGTTAGTCTAGCCTGGTCCGGCACGACAGTGCTGGCCTTGCGCGAGGACGAGACAGACATCTGGGAAGGAGTGCTCCAGCGGTTGCGACGCGGGCGCGGGCGCTTACGCTCGGCTGGCCCGGCCTATCTGCTGGTAGCCCTGGTGGACGCGCTCATCGACCGTGGTTACCAGGCATTGGCAGAAATTAGCGGACGGGCCGAAGACCTGGAGGAGCAACTGATGCAGCGGCTCTCCGAAAAGGATCTGCTGGCCCTCTACCAACTCCGGCGCGACGTGATCCTGCTACGAAACGTGCTCCAGCCTACCCGCGATGCCCTGACATCCCTGGAGAGAGACGAAGATTTCGAAGAGGAGGAAGCGCGGCCTTTCCTGAGCGACGTGGCGGACCATGCGCTCCAGACTTCTGACGCGGCCCAGGCCCTGAGCGATATCCTCACCGGCATGATCGACGCCCAGATATCCCTGGCCGGTCTAAGGATGAACCAGGTGATGAAGGTGCTTACCGTGGTCACCTCGGTGTTCATCCCCTTGAGTTTCCTGACCGGCATCTATGGCATGAACTTCGACAACATG
>JAHJKV010000034.1 GCA_018822065.1 Pseudomonadota bacterium | reverse complement strand
GCAAGGGCATCAATCTACGCGCGGGTGGACTTTCGGCCGGGGCAATCACGGACAAGGACCGCGAGGACATGCGCACCGTCGCCCAAATGAACGCGGACTATGTGGCCTTGTCCTTTGTCCGGTCGGCAGCAGATGTGGTAGAGGCACGGCAGCTTCTGGCCTCCCAAGGCTGGTCCGGTGGGCTGCTGGCCAAGATCGAACGCAACGAGGCTCTGGACCGGGCGCAGGAAATCCTGGAGGTGGCCGACGGCATCATGGTCGCACGGGGAGACCTGGGCGTGGAGATCGGAGACGCCAAACTGCCCGAGGCCCAGAAGCGGCTCATCCGTATGGCCAGGATTCGCAATCGCGTGGTGATCACCGCCACCCAGATGATGGAGTCCATGATCGACAGCCCCCTGCCTACCAGGGCCGAGGTCTTCGACGTGGCCAACGCCGTGCTCGACGGCACAGATGCGGTGATGCTCTCGGCAGAGACAGCCGTAGGTCGCTATCCGTCCGAGACCGTGGTTGCCATGGGTCGGGTGTGTCTGGAGGCCGAGAAACAGGCAGTAGCACGCATCTCCCGTCATCGCATGGACTGTTCCTTTGGCCGGGTGGACGAGACCATTGCCATGAGCGCCATGTATGCGGCCAACCACACCGCCATCACGGCCATTGCCGCTCTGACCGAGTCCGGTGACACATGCCTGTGGATGTCGCGCATCAGCTCCGGCATTCCCATCTACGGACTCTCCTTCGACCCCCGGTCGGGGCAACGGATGTCCCTGTACCGGGGGGTGTACCCCGTTGCTCTCGATCTTTCCGAAACGGCCGACACCGAACCGCATGAGCTGGCTGCAAACGAACTGATCCGCCGAGGCGCGGTCCAGGTCGGCGACCTGGTGCTGACAACCTGCGGGGATGAACCAGGCAAACGCGGCGGCACCAACAGCATGCATATTTCCATCATCAAACAACGGACCTAGGAGGTTTTCCATGGCCTTGATATCCCTGAGACAACTGCTGGATCACGCAGCTGAAAACACCTACGGCGTGCCTGCCTTCAACGTCAACAACATGGAGCAGATGCGAGCCATCATGGAAGCCGCGCACGAGACGGACAGCCCGGTCATCGTCCAGAGTTCGGCGGGTGCCCGGAAATATGCCGGTGCCGCCTTCCTGCGCGGTCTGGTTGGGGCGGCTCTGGAGGAGTGGCCGCAGGTCCCCCTGTGCCTGCACCAGGACCACGGATCCTCGCCCTCGGTGTGCATCCAGTCCATCCAGTCCGGGTTTTCCTCGGTGATGATGGACGGTTCGCTCCTGACTGATGCCAAGACCCCGTCCAGCTACGAGTACAACATGGAGGTCAGCCGACAGGTGGCCGATATGGCCCATGCCTGCGGCGTTTCCGTGGAGGGCGAATTGGGGGTTCTCGGCTCGCTTGTGACGGCAACCGCAGGCAAGGAGGACGGCGTGGGGGCCGAGGGGAAGCTCACCCGGGAGCAAATGCTCACCGACCCGGACCAGGCTGCAGATTTTGTGCAGCAGACCGGGGTGGACGCCCTGGCCATCGCCATCGGCACCAGCCACGGGGCCTACAAGTTCAGCAAACCGCCCACGGGCGAGGTTCTGTCCATCGAGCGGGTCAAGGCGATCCATGCCCGCATCCCCAACACCCATCTGGTGATGCACGGCTCCTCCTCGGTGCCCCAGGAGTGGCTTAAAGTGATCAATGACTATGGTGGAGACCTGGGGGAAACATACGGTGTCCCAGTCAAGGAAATCCAGGAGGGCATCCGGCACGGCGTTCGCAAGGTGAACATCGACACCGACCTGCGCTTGGCTGCCACAGGAGCAGTACGACGCCATCTTTTCGAAAATCCTAAAAATTTCGACCCACGCAAGTTTCTGGCCGCAGCGACCTTAGCCATGAAGGAACTCTGCCGTGAACGATTCCTGTCCTTCGGCAGCGCCGGGTGGGGTCGTTCCATCAGTCCACTCTCCCTGGAAGCCATGACCCGTCGCTACGACTCGGGCGAATTGCGCCCCAATGTGAACCCCTAGGAGGCGACCATGTCCCTCACTAACGACTTCATCCTTTCCCCATCGCTCTTGTCCTCAGATTTCAGCCGGTTGGCGGAGGAATTGGCCGCCCTGGAAAGCGCCGGGCTCAGCTGGGTGCATTGGGACGTCATGGATGGCCGCTTCGTGCCGAACATCACCTTTGGCCCGCCGGTGATCAAGGCATGCCGCAAGGAGAGCTCGCTCTTCTTCGACGTGCACCTGATGATCGAGGAGCCTGGGCGTTTCATCGGTGAATTCGTGGATGCGGGCGCGGACCTCATCTGCGTGCATGCCGAAGCCGAGACCCACCTGGAGCGGACCGTGAGTCTCATCGCCCAGTCCGGGGTCAAGGCTGCGGTTTCGCTGAACCCGCACACCCCCTTGGAAACCATCCGTTACCTGCTGCCCCAGCTCTCCATGGTGCTCATCATGAGCGTGAATCCGGGTTTTGGCGGGCAGTCCTTCATCCCCTTCACCCTGGACAAGGTCCGGGACCTGCGGGCCATGATCGACGATGCAGACACGGACACGCGCATCCAGATGGACGGCGGAGTGACCCTGGAGAATGCCCCTACCCTGGTGGCCGCCGGTGCGGACATACTGGTGTCCGGCTCGGCCTTCTTCGGCCACCCGCCCTATGCCGACCGCCATAGCGCATTTCAACAGGCGGTGACGCGTTGAGGCGTTTTATTGATACGTCAATGGCCATTTTTGCGGTGTGAATGGCGTCTTCCAGGCAATGGACGTCCATTCCACCGGGAAATGCTTGAGACAGAACGATTGCTTTGCCGTAAGGAGCTGGAATCACATGTTATGGATCACGAGAGAAAAATGGAATTGCAGCAGGGATGCCATTTGCCGAGCCTATCCGCCCGCTGAGGAGATATTGTTCACGGGTTTCGGTCCGGGTGGCTATGTTCGCATGACCAGCCCGACGACTGGGACAAGGGCCGTTTCGACCCCCGTGAAAGAACGCCCGCACGGCGGAAAACGAACTCGCAGCAGAAAGGACATCGGATGATCATCCTCGCATGGAATAGATACGGTCGCACTGACCACTGCCAGGCTCGGCTGATCGCTGGAGTAGCGGCAACATTGAAGTAAGCAACAGGCGGCCATGGCACGAACCCGGTTCCTGTGGCGTGGCCGCCACAACAGCCAGGGGGCGTCATGTGGAAAGACAAGAAAGTGACCGTCCTGGTCGCAGGATCAGGAAAAACCTGCGGACCGTTTCTCGCGGCTGTGGGCAAGGTGCGCGGCATCCGGATCGCGGGCCTGCTTGATATTGATCGCAATCCATCCAGCCTGATCTTGGCCCAAAAACTGAACCTGCCCCTGCTGGGCGGATTGACCGACTGTCCGGACATGGACACCGTGAACATCCTGGTGGACACCACGGGCCGGGTAGCCGTGGCCGAACACATCAAGACCCACTGTCCGGCCGACATCCCCGTATACAACGGGGCCGGAGCACGCCTGATCCGCATCCTGGCCCTGGCCATCCGGACCGGTGAGCGCTACCGGGAGCGATACATCGCCACCCGTCGCGAGATCGAGCAGCGCGCCGAGGTCGAGGACCGGATCATAGGCAAGTCGCCGGAGATGACCGAGGTGAACGAGCTCATCAAGCGGGTGGCCCCGACCCCGACCACGGTGCTGCTCCTGGGGGAGACCGGCGTGGGCAAGGACCTGGTGGCCCGAAACATCCACCGTACCAGCCCCCTGAAGCATCGCCCCTTCATCTCCGTCAACTGCACGGCCCTGACGTCCACCCTCATGGAAAGCGAGCTCTTCGGCTACCGCAAAGGCGCGTTTACCGGGGCCGAGGCGGACCGCAAGGGACTCTTCGAGGAGGCTGACGGCGGCACTCTGTTCCTGGACGAGATCGGGGACATGCGCGAGGAATTGCAGGCCAAGCTGCTGCGCTTTCTCCAGACCGGCGAGGTGCGCCGGGTGGGTTGCACGGAAATCCGCAATGTGAAAGTGCGCGTGATCGCGGCCACAAACCGCGACCTGGAGCAGGCCGTGGAGCGCGGCGAGTTCCGGCGCGATCTCTTCTATAGGTTCAATACTTTTACGATCACCTTGCCAGCCCTGCGTCAGCGGCGTTCGGACATCCCCTACCTCGCCTACCATTTCATCACCAAGGCCGAGGCCAAGCTGAACATGAAGATCAAGGGCATCGACAACGCAGCCTTGGATCGCATGAGCCGCTACGACTGGCCCGGCAATGTCCGCGAATTGGAAAATGTGATCGAACGCGCAGCGATTCTCTGCAGCGACGAGGTGATCCGGGTCCAGGACCTGGCCATCCGCATCAACGAATCCGCCTGCGATTCCCTGCCGCTTCCTACCTCTGGCGGACAGTCGTGCCTCGTGAGCAACCAGGAAGATGACCAATACTCCGCCCGCAGGGGACGGATCATGGACAATTTCGAGAAAAAGGAACTGCTGCGCTACCTGCAACTGGCCGAAGGCAATGTGAGCGAGGCTGCGCGACTCTCGGGCATCCCCAGGCGCACCCTCTACCGCAAGATGAAGAAATTCGGGATATGATATGAATTTCAGCCCGAAAAAAGCCAAGGCGAGCGTGCAGTTCGATCTGCACAACCACAGCTCCCTTTCACCGGGCGCTAAGGTGTCCTCGCGGATGCTGGTGGACCTGGCCGCTGCCCGTGGCGTTGCAGGGTTGGGCATCTGCGAACAAGATGCCTTCTGGGACCCCAGCGCGAGCGAGCATGCCGCCCGGCGACGGGTCCGGCTGGCCATGGGCATCGAGTTCAGCTGTCGTAAGGCCCATATCATCGGTTTTGGTATGCGTTTCTCTGGGGCCGATCGTCGATTCCTGGAGGACTATTTCACGACCCTGCGACTGGCTGCCCTGGATGCCGCCCGGAAGCTCATCGCCGAGCTGGCAGGCTGGAATTCGGCGGTGACGTTCACCACACTCATGCGGCATGCAGGCAAGATGCCGGACAAGTCTTCCATCCTGCACTTTTTGACCCATGAACAGCGCATGTTTCCAGACACCATGAGCGGCAAGGCCTTTCTGGCAGCAGAAGGACTTGATCCTCCCCCCTACGGCACGACCGAACTGCTCGATCCCACAGAGGCGGTGGCCCTGATCCGGCGGTCCGGTGGCGTTTCCATCCTGGCGCATCCTTTCCTGGATAACCCTTCCGAGGCCATGCGCGGGCAGCTTCATGCCCTGACCGCAGCAGGGCTGCACGCCATCGAGGGAATCTATCCTTATCGGGAAAACGGCTACCAGGGGCCGGAATCCAACGAGGTGCTCCAGGCGCGGACCGTGGCCTTGGCGAGCCTGCATGGCTTGAGCATTTCAGGCGGTTCCGGCACGCGCTATCCCCTCGGTCCCATGCAGGACCATCGTCCCATTCTCCCCGGCGAGTACGGCATCACTGCCGAAGAGGCCGAGGCCCTGGGCCCAATTTTCCACTGATCTCCTGTGCCAGGGCTGGCACACTCGTTCTGGTCTGGCACTCCCCTGTGCCCTTTGTGGCACTCTTCTGCGCAGTCATAAAAATACAATATGCTGAAATATATGCAAGTATCACGTCAAGCGACTCTGGCACGAGGGTTGTAATGACCAAGGTGTGCGTTGGAAAAGGCGTTGCGACGAGGCGCCAAGGAACCGCCGCTCCTCCAGGGAGGGCACAGGCAAGGAGAAAAGGGATGACCCGGCAGGTATCGACCAGAAACTTGGCCATGGAACTGACCCGCGTCACCGAGGCGGCGGCACTGGCTTCCTCACGCTGGCTTGGGCGCGGTCAGAAGGAACAGGGCGACGGCGCAGCCGTGGATGCCATGCGTGCGCATTTTGACACCGTGGACGTAGACGGTCTGGTCATTATCGGCGAGGGCGAGAAGGACGAG
>JAHJKV010000319.1 GCA_018822065.1 Pseudomonadota bacterium | reverse complement strand
CCTTTGTCCAGACCCTCAAGTCTCTTGCCGTTGAACTGGAATGGCTTTCACTCAAGTGGTGAGATTATTCGGGTTCATCGCGGTTTCGCACCTCGTTTCGCCAGAGTCCCAGGGGATTGCAACATCCCTGACCTTCGAAGTTGGCCCGCCGGGCCTCTTTGCCCTTGATCAGGTCGGCCATGAGCAGGCAGATGTACCTATTCGCCTCGGTGTCAAAACGGAGTTCGGGACACCTATGGGTGTATCCGTGGAGGCGATGGGACACCTCGCATGGAGTGTCGATGCAGCACCAGCCGCAGCCTACACAGGGGACTGTCAGAGCCGTGCCGCGCGATGTGCAGCCAAAGCGCAGGCAAGCGGGGAAGTGGTCACAAGGACTCCAGAGCTTGAAGCGGCAGTATTGCCGCTCATGTGATCCTAGCGGGATTGGAATAAAAAGAAAAGGGAGCCCGCTGGGGGCCCCCTAGGTATCGCAGAGTGCGTCCGGTTACTGTTCGATCGTGTGCAGATGCACGTCGGTCTGGGGGTAGGGGATGGAGATGCCCGCTTGGTCCAGAGCCTTCTTGATTCCTTCGATCACCAGGCAACGGACGGTCCAGTAGTCGTCGGTCTTGCTCCAGGGACGGACCACGAAGTTCACCGAGGAATCGGCGAGTTCGCCGATTGCCACCGTGGCCGTCGGGGTTTTCAGGACGCCTTCGGTGGTGTTGAGCACGTTTTCGATGACTGTGCGGGCCTGATCGATGTCATCTTCATAGCCGATGCCGACAACCAAGTCGATGCGACGGGTGTCATTGGCCGTGATGTTAGTGATGATGGCCCCGAGGATATGGGCGTTTGGAACGAGGATTTTCTGATTATCCGGGGTGTGCAGGATGGTGGTGGACAGGCCGATCTTTTGCACGACGCCGGTGACCCCCGCCACCTGGACGGCATCGCCAATAACAAAGGGTCGGGTCAGGATAAGGATCACACCAGACGAGAGGTTTGAAATGTTATCCTTGATGGCCAGGCCGATGGCCAGCCCCATGGTTGCGAGGATGGCCAGGAATGAGGTCAGGTCCAGTCCCATGTGACTGGCTGAGGCCATAAGTACCACTATCATCAGCGCCCAGAAAACAACCCCTTGCAGGAAGCCGCTCAAGGTTAGTTCCATGCCTTTTTTCTCCAGCATAGTGCGCACACTGCTGGCGATTTTTTTGGCGATCACCCAACCGACGAGCAGGATGAGCAGGGCGATGAGAAGGTTCATGCCATTGGTAGCGAGCCAGAGGATTGCTTCTTCCTTGAGCATGGCAATGGTTTCGATATCCATAAAAATACTCCTTACTTAGTGATATTTTTGTGCTAATTATAGACTGTGAAGGGATGCGTGTCCACGCAAAAACCCGTCCATGCGGCTTGGAACAGGTGGGGTTGCATCTGGTGAAGGCGTCTCAATGACATGCTCGGTTGGCCATGATTGGGAAAAGGTCAATCCCATCGAGGGTGGTTGTTTATAAGCTGAGTGCACGTTAGCAGTTACAGCTATTATGGCCCGGCAGGGAGAAGGTAAATGTCGTTCCATGCCCGACTCCTTCGGAATACACGCTGATTGCACCGCCATGGTATTCCACGATCCGTTTGACCATGGCTAGACCGATGCCCGATCCATCGAAACGTTGGTCAAGTTGATTGAACAAACCGAAAATTGTATCATGATAGTGTGGACTGATACCAATGCCATTGTCTTTCACAAAAAAGGTCGGCGTGGAAGAATCTTCAAGTATTCCAACGGTGATCTCAAGCTTCCGTTGCGGGTCTCGATATTTGATGCTGTTTTCTATCAGGTTGAGAAATATTTCGAAAATCTTGGCCCGGTCACCGGTGATGTTTGGCAGGTTCGAAGGTAGATGTAGGGTGCCGGAAACGGAGTCCAGAGGCCCGGACAAGACGAGGGCGACCTGGCGGAGCATTTCCTCCAGGTCAATCTGTTCGGGCTCGTTGTCCAGGCGACCGATTCTGGAAAGCTCCAGAAGCTCGTCGAGCAGGCGCTGCATAGTGGTACACGCCTCGCGAATCCTTGCCATGGAAGCTGTGGCGCTTTGCTGGTCTCCCCGTGAAAGGTCAAGCTCCAAGAGTCCGAGAAAACCGGAGATGGTGATGAGCGGACTTTTGAGGTCGTGGGAGACGGTGTAGGTGAACCGTTCCAGTTCAGCGTTGGAATCTTCCAACGCATTTATCAGCTCGGTGAGCCTTCGATTCTTGCTTTCCAGTTCCGCTTCTTTGGTTTCGAGTGTTGTGATTGTTTGAGACAGGGCGTGGTTCTGTATTGCCTGCCTGGAGAGCATCTTGCCGAAGAGGAACAATGCCTCTGAAATCTTGCGGAAAGCTTCAACCTTCATGCGCGGGACTTCGGCGATGGCGTTTGTGAAGGCATCCATGTCGGCACCGATGGAACGACCATAGTCGTACATGCTTTCCAGGTCGGTGTCCTCGTCCAGCACCTGACCAATGAGCCAGTTTGCCACATGGTTTTCACCGAACATGATAGAGGTTCCACCATCCCAGAGGCCGCCGCTCAGACAGGGGCTGACGATGGGGCCTCCTGGGTTTACCTTTCCAAGGGTGGCATCGGAGGCCATGCAGTTTTTCAGACCTGCCGGGGTGCTGCGGATGACGGAAATGCAGAGGCGGCAGAAATTGCTAGGCTTGGTGATGGGAACGCCCAAGGGATCGGTGATAATAGAGGCGACGCCGGTAGCGTTTGAGAATGCGTCCTGGAGGGCTTGGATCTCCTGCAGGTCGAACAGATTGAGGAAGGAAGGATTGTCAGCGTGTTCATTGAGGCCAGACGGCTGATTTATCGGTCCGTCGTTGTTTTGTGTTTTCTTTCTGTCCATGATGATCCTTATTTCAACTGTAATATTTTACAAATTTTGAACAGTTGTACAAGAGGGATCTTCTTAGAAGCGGATCTTATGTCATAAAAAAGAGGTTCTCAACGAGAACCTCTTTGGTGGAACTGACGAAGGGGTACCATGAGATCAATACATCAGTCCTGGCAGGTAGAGGACGATCTCCGGGAACATGGTCATGATGACGATGCCAGCAAGGACAGCGAGAAAGAAGGGAACGATGCCCTTGAAGATGGACTCCAGGCGGATGTCCGGCGCGATCTTTTGGCATATACCATAGACAACGTAAACGTTCATGCCTACTGGCGGAGTAATGACGCCCATTTCGGTGACCAGCACGATGATGATTCCGAACCAGATCGGATCGTAGCCGATGCCTGTGACCACCGGGTAGAAGACCGGAATAGTGAGCATGATCAGGGCCAGGGAATCCATGAACAGACCACCCACAAAGTAGATGCCGACGATGACAGCCATGACCATGTAGGGGGCCATTTCAAGCCCGCCGACCCAGTCCGCAATATTGAAGGGGATGCGGGTGATGGCCAGGAACTTGCCGAAGACAACGGCGCCAGCCACCAGGAACATGATCATGCAGGAGGTGCGGATGGTCTCCTGGAGCGACTTGGCCAGTCCGGCCCAGGTCAAGGTGCGCCGTGCCACCGAGATGACCGTGACGCCGAGCACGCCTATGGCTGCGGCCTTGGTGGGGGTGAACCAGCCCCAGAAGAGGCCGCCGACAACCAGGACAAAGACGAGTATGGTGTCGATAAGGCCCGTTAGAGACTTGAGTTTTTCCGACCAGGTGAAGGTTTCGCCCTTGGGGCCCAGGGCCGGGTTCAGGCGACAGGTGATGTAGATTGCACAATTGAAGAGCAGGGTGATCAGAACAGCGGGGATGATACCTGCCATGAAGAGTGCCCCGATGGATTGCTCAGTGAGCACGCCGTAGATGATGAGCACCACCGAGGGGGGCATGATCATACCCAGGCCGCCTCCAGAGGCGACGCAGCCAGCTGCCAGGGAATTGGCGTAGCCGTAGCGTTTCATCTCCGGGATGCCAACTGTTGCCATGGTGGCCGCCGTGGCCGGACTGGAGCCGCAGATGGCTCCAAAGGCGGTGCAGGCAGAGACAGTGGTCATGGCCAGACCGCCTCGAACGCCGCCGAAGAAATGGTAGGCTGTTTTGTATAGTTTTTTGCTGATGCCCGAGTTGAAGGCGATCTGTCCCATGAGTACGAAGAGGGGGATGGTGGACAGGTCGTAGGAAGCAAACTGAGAGTAAATATTGCGCGAGAGCAGGTTCATGCCGCCTTTGAGGGAGACGAGGCCAGCGAAGCCAATGAAACCTATCAGGAGCATGACATGGGCCACTGGCATGCGTGTCATGAACAGGAAAACCATGATGATAATGCCGACAACGCCGGCTAGGGTGGGATCCATTACTCTTCCTCTCTATAGATGAACGTGAGGATATCTTTGAGGATCATGAGCACGAAGACACAGAATCCGATGGCAAGAAAATAGATGATCAGGTGTTCCGGCAGTTCAAGGTTCATGGACACCTCGCCGGATTCGCTCATGGTGGTACCATATTCCCACATGCGCCAGGTGATCAGGCTGAAAAGGGCCAGGGCAACGAGGTCGGTGGTCAGCCGGACAGCGATGCGCAACTTGCGCGGGAGCATGCGCATGAAGAGCTCTACCCCGATATGGCTGCGCTCCACGTGAGCCGAGGGCAGGGCAAAGGCAAGGGCCATCACGGCCAGGAAGGAGACGATTTCTTCAGCCCCGAAGACAGGGGTATTGAAGATACTGTCACTGCCGACGTCCAGGCAGGTGACGAGGGCCATGCCAGCCAGGCAGACCGAGCCCATCACTTTCATGCCCGACTGAAGTTTGTCCAATGTGGTGGTCAAGAGTGCCATATGTCGTCCTCGTTGCAGGTGGCACTGGGGCGGACCCCGACGGTCCGCCCCATGTCACGTGGGTATTGATTGCCTACTGGAGGCTTTCAAGCTGGGTCTTGATGTAGTCGACGATAGTCTTGCCGTCCAGGCCCACTTCCCCGACTTCCTTGATGTAGTCATCGATGACCGGCTGCACGGCTTCGACCCAGCGGGGGGCTTCGCCTTCAGCCAGGGGCAGACACTTGCCGCCCTGGTCAATGAGGAACTGACGACCGATGACGTCGGAGTCGGTCCAGGTCTGGCCGTGCTTTGCAGCGTATTCGACGTTCATGTCCGTGATGATCTTCTGGGTTTCGGCATCCAGGGACGCCCACTTGTCCTTGTTCATGACCACATAGAAGGCGGTGGTATAGGCGATGGGGAAGGCCTCGGTGCAGAAGTCGACGACTTCACCGAGCTTGAATCCCTTGTTGGTGTCGATGGGGTACATGCCGCCGTCGACAACGCCCTTCTGGATGGACTGATAGGCTTCATTCATGGAGGCCGCAACCGGGGTGCCGCCAAGGGCGGTGACGATTTTGGCCGAGTTGCCCGTGGCGCGGAGCTTCATGCCTTTCCAATCTTCAAGCTTCACGATGGGCTTCTTGGCGGTGTGGGGCAGACCGGGACCGTGGCCGTGGAAATACATGACCTGGACGTCGTCGAAGGACTTGGGCTTGAACTTCGCGTACACATCGTTGGTAATTTTGGTTGCGACCACGCCGGAGGTGTAACCCAGGGGGAGGTCAATAGCAGCCATGACCGGGAAGCGGCCACGGTGATAGGCAAGCACGCCGAAACTGATGTCGGCAATGCCCTCGACAACCGCGTCATAGAGCTGTGGGGCCTTGACCAGGGTCTGGCCGGGGAAATAGTTCACCTTGACTTTGCCGCCAGTGCGCGATTCAAGCTCCTTGCACCACTCCTCAGCCACGATGGATTGCGAGTGGGTGGTCGACAGCGTGAAGTCGAGCCCGGTGGCGTCGCTGACCTCGTTCACCCGCGTGGTGCTGCCGTTGTCGGTCACGGTGAAGGTGAGCGACGGCGCGGTGATGTGGAAGTTCGGTGCGCCCGTTGCCGTGCTGGTG
>JAHJKV010000318.1 GCA_018822065.1 Pseudomonadota bacterium | reverse complement strand
TGGCCTCATGGCCGCCTGTCCCTGGTGCGTCAACGACCGCGTCTTTGCAGGCGAAACCGTGCGCATGGAGACCCAGGATCAGAAGAATGGCCGCTGGTATTACATGGTCAACACGCCCATCTACAATCCCGATGGCACCATGGCCAAACAGACCATGGTCCAGGACATCACCGAGCGCAAACTGGCCGAGGAAGAGGTCGTGAACTCCGAGGCCAAATACCGCACCCTCATCGAGACCACCTCAGAAGGCTATGTGATGCTTGACTGCGCCGGGCTGATCACCGCGGTGAATCCCTCATTTTGTGCCATGCTCGGCATGGAGGAACAAAACCTCCTGGGAGAGCCCATCCTGGAGTTCATGGACCCGGAAAACCAGGAGGTGGTGCGGAACCAGATGGCCAAATGGACCAGCACCTCACACCGCAACTATGAATTCTGCTTCCAACGTTCGGATGGCACCGAGGTCAACGTCATTGCCTCATCCACCACGCTCTACGGCCCCACCGGTGAACTGGAAGGTGCCTTTGCCCTGTTCATCGACATCACCGAACGCAAACGGATGGAGACCCAACTGCGTTTCCAGGCCATGCACGACCCCCTGACCAACTTGGCCAATCGCACCCTCTGCCATGACCGCATCGGCCAGGCCCTGGAACGCGCCCGGAGACGCAGCGAATACTACTATGCGGTGCTCTTTGTGGACCTCGACCGTTTCAAGGTCATCAACGACACCCTGGGGCACGCCGTGGGCGACCAGCTCCTGCGCGAGGTCAGCCTGCGCATTGCCGAATGCACCCGCGAGTTGGACACCGTGGCCCGCTTCGGCGGCGATGAGTTCATCGTCCTTCTGGAGGAAATGCACTCCCCAAGAAAGGCCATCCAGGTGGTCAAGCGCATGCGCGAAAATCTGCGCAAGCCCATCACTCTGGCGGGCAACGAGGTCCAGGTCACCGGCTCCATCGGCATCGTGCTCGGCCCCGGTGACTACCAGAGCGCCGACGAGGTTGTGCGCTACGCCAACATCGCCATGCACCGGGCCAAGGGCAAGGGCCGCGACCGGTTCAAGGTCTTCTCCACCAAGCTCCTGGACCACGCCGTCCAGCTCATGACCATGGAGACGGACATGGACAACGCCATGGCCGTGGGCGAATTCTACATGAACTACCAACCCATCGTCCGGATCAAGGGTGGGGAACGACTCTACGGTTTCGAGGCCCTGGTGCGCTGGCACCATCCCGACCGAGGCCAGGTTCCACCCGCAGATTTCATCCCCATTGCCGAGGAGACGGGCCTGATCACGGACCTCGGACTCTGGGTGCTCTTTGAATCGGCCCGGACCATGGCCAGTTGGCGGGAGAAATATCCCCAGGCCAAGGACCTCTTCCTCTCGGTCAACGTCTCTGCCCGCCAATTCTCCCAGCAGGACCTGGCAGGCAAGATCAAGCGCATCCTGGAACTGGCCAAGATGCCCCCGGACCGGATCAAGCTGGAGATCACCGAAACTGCGATCATGGAAAACGCGGCCCAGGCCGTCGTGGTCTTGAAGCGACTGAAGGAAATGGGCATCACCCTGTCCATCGACGACTTCGGCACGGGCTACTCCTCCATGAGCTACCTGCAAAAACTGCCGCTGGACAACCTGAAGATCGACCTCTCCTTTGTCCAGATGCTTGATGTGGCCCCGGAAAACATCGAGATCGTCAAGGCGATCATCAATCTGGCCCATACCCTGGAGCTGGAGGTGGTGGCCGAAGGCGTCGAGAAGATCGAACACCAGAACATCCTGCTGGCCCTCGGCTGCGAATACTGCCAGGGCTACCTTTACTCCCATCCCCTCCCCAAGGAAGAGGCCGAGGAGTTCGTGGCACGAATCCCGCTGCTCACCTAGACCAACTGCCCCCACTCCTCAGAAAGCCAGCCACCAGCCCAGAATTGGTGCAGCGAGGGCTGTGGCGAAAAGCAGCCCGGCCACCAGCCGTGGCGGTCTTCCTTGGCGGACAGCCAAAAATCCTGCGGGGAATCCCAACCCCAGCCCGGCCATAAACCCGAAAATGTGCGCCCCCAGGTCGGTGTTGCCGCCCCCCATGCCAAGCATGGCCAGGATGCCCAGCCCAGCCCCAACGGGGATGACCGCCCGGCGAATACCGGCCCCCCGCCCCTCGGCCACCCGGGCCCCGGCCAACACACCGGCGGCTCCGAACACAGCAGTGGAAAACCCGATGGAGTCATGTGAAGCCCCATGGAACAGGGCATTGCAATAATTCCCGCCCACCCCAGAAGCCATTACCAAAAACCAAGCCAGCCCATTGCCGAGCACCCGGCAGGCAAGGACGATAAAAGTGCCGCCGATGACCGCGTTGCCCACCACATGAGGTCCGTCCGCGTGCAGGGTCAGGGCGGTGATCAGCCTCCACCACTCGCCGGACAGGATGGCCTCGGACTGGGCGCTGCCCGACTTGAGCCAGTCCTGGGCATAGACCCCGATTCCCGGGTGGGGACTGGTGTACCAGGCATGGAAGGCAAGCAGCAGGAGCATGAGAAACACCGTGGGCCAGAGCTCGCCGGGCCTGGGCGGCGGGAGCATCGGCGGCGTGGGCACAGGCTGATTCTCGGCCTGATAGAGCCGCATCTCCTCCGCAGCCCGGTCCAAAAACCAGGGCTGCACCAGGAGCATCCATTCCATGTCCCCGACCCGGCGTGTCCGGCAGGGCAGGTGCCGCGCCTGGAGCACGAGCTCCCAGTCGAGCAGCTCGACCCGCCCCAGGCTTGCCCGTCCATCCACTTCAGGAACAAGATTCACCCACCGGGGCGAAAACACCCTCCGCAAGAGCGAAGGCCGCCCCTCCTCCGGCACCCGGACCGGAAGCAGACGACGAACCAAGGCCCGGCTTGGAGAGCGATGAGGGATTGGCGGAATGCTGCGACGGCTCATGGTGGTGCACTCTAGACCAAATGTGCGAACGGGAAAAGCATGACCTTGCGACCTTCAGGGCTGGACCT
>JAHJKV010000317.1 GCA_018822065.1 Pseudomonadota bacterium | reverse complement strand
GATCACTGCCGAGGACATCCACGCCTACATCCACCGGCTCTACCAGCCCCAGTCAATGCTTCTGGTGGTCGCTGGCAAGGTGAACGAGGACGAGGTTCTGGCCGAGGCCGAGCGCCTCTTCGGCCCCCTACAAAATACCCGCAACGTGGAACCCACCACGACGAATCCCGTTTCCCGCCTCGGCGACGGCCCCCAGATCACCATGGTCCACGGCAAGTGGAACAAGGTATACCTCGGCGCGGCCTTCCCGGTTCCAGATTTTCACGACTCCCGTTCCGTTGGCCTGGAAGTCCTCGGCCAGCTCCTGGGCGGCGACGATACCTCGCTGCTCTACCGCAAGTTCAAGTACGACAAGCGGCTGGTGGACGACATCGGCTCCACTGCCCTGGCCCTGGACGGCGTTGGCATGTTCTACATCTCCGCCACCCTGGACGCGGACAAGGTCGAACTCTTCTGGCGGGAACTGGTAACGGAGATGGCCACCTTCTCCCCTGCGGTCTTCACGGACCGCGAACTGGCCCGGGCCAAGCTCAACCTGGCGGACTCCCTGTTCACAGCCAAGGAAACCCTGGCCGGACTGGCCTCGAAGATGGGCTCCTTCCAGTTCTTCTATGGCTCCCAGCAGGAGGAGGCCAACTACCTCTACGAACTCTCACAAGTGAACCGCAACAGCCTCTATGCCCTGGCCCAGCGCTACCTGAATCCCGACAGACTCTCCGCCACCCTGCTCCTGCCCGAGGGCACCAATGTCCAGGCAGAAGCCCTGACCTCCATCGTGGAGACGATCTGGACCCCGGCCAGCGCAGCCAACCGGGCCAAGCCCATGCAAAACGACGGAGACATCGAGGAGATCGCCCTTCCTGGCGGTTCCACCCTGGTGCTCATGCCCGACGCCACCCTGCCCTATACCGCCCTCTCCCTCTACTGGCCCGGCGGCGACGGCTCCATCAACGAAACCCAACAGGGTCTGCCTGCCCTGGCCGCCAAGGTGCTCACCCGCGGCACACCGAAGATGACCGCCACCCAGATCGAAGACTACCTTTCCGACCGCGCCGCAAGCGTGGCCGCTGTGGCCGGACGCGATATCTTTGCCATGAACGCCAAGTTCCCGGCCTGGTTCTCAGACGACCTGCTGCCCCTCATCAGCGACATGCTCACCGCCCCCACCTGGCCCGTGACCGAGGTGGACCGGGCCAAGCAGGACCAGGTCGCCAACATCAAGCTGCGGGAAGACAAGCCCCTGGGCCTCGCTTTCCGCGAGATTTTCCCCTTCCTCTTCGATTCCCCGCCCTATTCCTTTTACCACCGCGGCAAGGTCGAAGAAATCCCGCTCATCAGCCCGGACGCCCTCAAGGGATATTGGAAGAACCAGTCCCGCCAGCCCTTTGTCCTGGCCGTGTGTGGCCAGTTCGACCCCGCGGCCATCCGCGCCTTCTCCGAAAACCTGAGCAACCAGCTCACCAGCGCCACCGACGCCTACACCTATATTCAGCCTACGTGGTCCGCCAACAAGCAGACCTTGCTCCACCTGCCCGACCGCAACCAGGCCCACCTGCTGGCCGTCTTCCCGATCCCCGGCACCGAGGACTTGAAGGCCAGCGCCGGGATGACCCTGCTCCGCGCCGCCCTGGCCGGACAGTCCGGCCTGCTCTTCCGCGACCTGCGCGACAAGCAGGGCCTGGGCTACACGGTCACCGCCTTCCTCTGGCAGGCCCCCAAGGTCGGGTTCATGGCCTTCTACATCGGCACGGAGCCGGGCAAGATGGAACAGGCTGAACAAGGCTTCATCAAGACCGTGGCCATGCTGCGGGAAGATGCCCTGCCCGAGGTCGAAACAGAACGGGCAAAGAACGTGATCATGGGCGAATACTACCAGGATCACCAGACGCTTCTCTCGCGCAGTCGCCAGGCAGCGAGTCTGCTGGTGCAGGGCCTGAACCGAGACATGGAGAAGCAGCTCGTGGACCTTTCCCAGACCCTGACCCCCGAGGACCTGCTGGAGCTCTCCAGGCAATATCTGCACTGGGAGGACGCCTACATCATGAAGGTCGAGCCCTAAGATGGGGCAAACAGCGTGCAAACGCTTGATAGGATTCGGTTGCTGGGCTACAACTCTTGAAGCGCAACCACCCAAGCAGGAAAGGACAACATGGCGTTGATGTTCGGTGCTCAGAAAAAGTCTTCGCAAAACGAGGAAAACGGTCTCAAGGACCAGCGACTGATCAATTCACGCGACCTGTACCTGGCAGGCAAAATCAAGATCGTGACCACAGACGATATCCCCAACCGCCAAGTCTCAGGCACCTTCGGCCTCATCGTCTGCCGGTCCTACACCTTCGATAACGCCTTCTACGGCCTGGTGGCCCAAGCCCTCGAAGTCAACGCCGACTCCATCATCGCCTACCGCGAAAACGTAGCCTTCCACCCCGAAGGCGACCGCTACTACTCCTGCTACGGCACAGCTGTACGGCTCAAACCTGAATAACCACCCCACCAATATAAAAGCCCCCTGCAAAGGGGGCTTTTCTTTTCACGCGAAACAGAATGGGCTCCCAAGGGGGTCATGCCTCTTTGGCCGCTGGAGGCACCGAACCAGCCGCCACGCTACTCCCGCCTTCCCAGTCTGCGATCAATCAGCAACAAATCCGCCAGGGTCAACAGCATCATGGCTTTCAAGACCGGGACGATCCTGGGGATGGCGGAGATGTCGTGGCGGCCGCCGATGAGGATGGTTTCGGCTTCGCCTTTTACGTTGATGGTCTGCTGTTCCCGGGCGATGGACGGGATGGGTTTCACGGCCACTCGGGCCACGATGTCCTGGCCGCTTGAGATGCCGCCGAGCACGCCGCCTGCGTTGTTGGACTTGAAGCCCTCCGGGGTGATGAAGTCGTTGTTCTGGCTGCCGCGCATGCGGGCTGCCGCGAAGCCGGAGCCGATTTCGACGCCCTTGACCGCGCCCACGCCCATGAGCGCCCCTGCGATGCGTGCATCGAGCTTGCCGAAGACCGGCTCACCCAGTCCCGGCGGCACGCCAATGACCCGGATTTCCACCACGCCGCCCAGAGTATCCCCCTCGCCCTTGACCTGCTTGATGCGCTCCTCCCAGAGCAACGGAGCATCCGGGTCGGGCGCGAAAAAGGGCATGGCCTGCGCCGCTTCCCAGTCATCGCCTGCGGCCTGGATGCCGCCAAGCTCGCGGGTGTAGGCATAGACGGAAATGCCCTCGGCATTGAGCAACTCCTGGGCCACAGCCCCGGCAGCCACGCGGGAGACCGTCTCCCGGCCCGACGAACGTCCGCCGCCGCGATAGTCGCGCAGGCCGAACTTGGCCTGGAAGGTTAAGTCCGCATGACCGGGCCGG
>JAHJKV010000316.1 GCA_018822065.1 Pseudomonadota bacterium | reverse complement strand
GGCAACATGGAGCAGGGCTCCTTCCGCTGCGACGCCAACGTCTCGATCATGCCCAAGGGGGCCACCGAGTTTGGCACCCGGGCCGAGCTGAAAAACATGAACTCCTTCCGCAACGTGCGCAAGGCCATCGAGTTCGAGGTCCAGCGCCAGATCGATCTGGTGGAGGACGGCGAGCAGGTGGTGCAGGAAACCCGGCTCTACAACGCGGACAAGGGCACCACCCACACCATGCGCGGCAAGGAAGAGGCCCACGACTATCGCTACTTCCCCTGTCCGGACTTGGTGCCCATGGTACTCGAGGAAGCATGGATCAAGCATTGGGGGAGCGAACTGCCCGAACTCCCGGCCGCCCGTCGCGTCCGGTTCGTCGCGACCCTGGGTATCACGGATGACGACGCTCGCCTCCTGGTGCAGGACAAGGCCATTGCCGACTATTTCGAGACAGCGGCCAAGGTCTACGGCGGCGAGGCCAAAAAAGTGTCCAACTGGATGATAGGCGACCTGCTGCCCTGGCTGGCCGAGGGCGAGGCCGGCATAGAGGCTTGCAAACTGACCCCGACCCATCTGGCCAAGCTGCTCACGGTCGTGGACGACGGGCTCATCTCTGTGAAGATAGGCAAGGACGTCTTTGGCGAGCTCTGCACCTCCGGCGCGGACCCCGAGGCCCACGTCAAGGCCAAGGGTCTGGTCCAGGAGTCCGACTCCGGTGCCCTGGAGGCCATCGTGGATCAGGTGTTGGCCGAGAACCCGGCCGAGGCGGACAAGGTGCGCGCTGGCGACAAGAAGGTCATCGGCTTCCTCATGGGTCAGATCATGCGCAAGACCCAGGGCAAGGCCAACCCCGGCATGGTCAGCAAGATCATCGCGGACAAATTGTCCTAACCCATCAACGTATCATCGAAAACACCACTTGGAGAAGTATATGACCGACCACATCCAGTTTTCCCCGGAAAAAGACTGCCTCGTGCTGCTCGACCAGCGCTATCTCCCCAACCGCGAGGACTGGTTTGATGTCATCACCACCGATGACGTCTGCTATGCCCTGGTGACCATGGTCGTGCGCGGCGCGCCTGCCATCGGCGTTACTGCCGCCTATGGCTGCTATCTGGCCGGACGCGAGGTCCAGAAGGACGGGGCCGCGGACTGGAAGGCCGAACTGGACGCCAAGCTGACCCAGATTCATGATGCCCGTCCTACGGCCGTGAACCTGCGCTGGGCCGTGCGTGAGATGCGCCGCATCTGGGCCGAGGCCGGGGACGTTTCCCTGGAAGCCCTGCTCGCCATCTGGCTAATCCGGGCCAAGGAAATCCACGTGGGCGACATCGAGATGTGCGAGCTCATCGGCACATTCGGCGGCCCGCTCATCGACGAGGGCGACACGGTCATGACCCACTGCAATGCCGGTGCCCTGGCCACCGCAGGCTATGGCACAGCCCTGGGCGTCATCCGCGGAGCCGTGGATCAGGGCAAGAAGATCCAGGTCATCGCCAACGAGACCCGGCCCTTCCTCCAGGGCGCGCGCCTGACCGCCTATGAGCTGCACAAGGACGGCATCCCGGTGAAGGTCGCCTGCGACAACGCCTGCGCTCTGCTCATGAAGCAAGGCATGGTCCAGAAGGTTGTGGTCGGGGCAGACCGGATCACGGCCAACGGCGACGCGGTGAACAAGATCGGCACGTACGGCGTGGCGCTCCTGGCCAAGCATTTTGGCATTCCTTTCTACGTGGCCGCACCGCTCTATACCATCGACCTGGAAACCGCCTGTGGCGACGATGTGCCCATCGAAGACCGCACCCCCCGCGAGGTCACCCATATCGGCGACCACCAGATCACCCCGGACGGCGTCGAGGTCTACAACCTGGCCTTCGACCCCACCCCGAACGAACTCATAGCGGGCATCGTCACCGAGAAGGGCGTCATTTATCCCCCGTACAAGGAAAACATCGCCAAGATGTTCGAATAGGCTGGACATGCATCGGCCCAGCCTTTTGAAGGTGCAGTGCGAAAGTCCTTGCCAATCTTGACCGCTCCATGTACCCATCCTGACCCCGGTTGCTTATGTGACCGGGGTCATTTATGATGAAGGATCGGCAGCGGCCTGCGCCCTGCGACGGATCACCACGGAGAGGACACCGGACATTTGCCCGGTGACCGGATATATTTTTTTACGAAGCGATAGTACCATGCCAGCGACCATTGCCATTATCGGACGCCCCAATGTGGGCAAGTCCACGCTCTTCAACAGGCTCTTGCGAAAGAACCTGGCCATCACCCATGACACCCCTGGCGTGACCCGTGACCGCATCCTGGGCACGGCCACTCTCTCCGGGGTCACCGTGGACTTCATCGACACCGGTGGCATGATTATCGGCGAGGACAACGAGCCAGGAGATGGCCTCACCGGGCAGGGTTTCGAGGCGCAAATCCTCCAGCAGGCCAAGGACGCCATGAACGAGGCCGATGCGCTGCTCATGGTGGTTGATGGCCGCGAGGGACTGACCCAGCTCGACCAGGAAGCGGCCATGCTTATCCGTTCGTCCGGGAAGCCGACCCTACTTCTGGTCAACAAGGTGGACGGCGGAGAGTTGGAAGACCAGGCCCTGTCCGAATTCTATGCCCTTGGTTTCGAGATGATGGCCGTTTCCGCTTCCCATGGGTTTAATATCCATGAGTTTCGTGACCGGGTGCGTGAACTGGCCGAGGAATTCGCTCCTCCCGAAGTGGAGGACGACGGCATAGAGCGCGGCCTGCGCATCGCCCTGCTCGGACGCCCCAATGCGGGCAAGTCGTCCATGATCAACGCCATCACCGGCACCAGCCGGCTCATCGTCTCCGATGTGGCGGGCACCACCCGCGATGCTGTGGACGTCACCTTTGAGAAGGACGGCACGCGCTACACCTTCGTGGATACCGCCGGGGTGC
>JAHJKV010000315.1 GCA_018822065.1 Pseudomonadota bacterium | reverse complement strand
CTCGCCAAAAACATCGACGAGCGCATGGACATCATCCTCGACCCCATGCTGGCCACAGGCGGAACGCTCATGGCCACCATCGAACTCTTGAAGGATGCAGGCTGCAAGAGTATCCGGGGCCTGTTCCTTGTTGCCGCGCCCGAAGGCATCGCACGGCTGAAAAAAGAGCACCCCGACGTGGACGTCTACGTGGCGGCCATTGACGAAAAGCTGAACGACATCGGGTATATTCTCCCTGGCCTCGGCGACGCTGGCGATAAAATATTTGGGACAAAATAGTTTTCAAGGCACGCGAAAGCGTGTCTTTTTTTGATAGGGGACGGTTTTCACTTTTACTGAGGAGGAGAGGAGAAATGAGCGACGTCCATTCGACTGAGTACAAATTCCAATTGAAAGACAGCCTACTGGGTGCGCAGATGCTGTTCGTTGCCTTTGGCGCACTGGTGCTGGTTCCGATTCTGACCGGCATCGACTCCAACGTGGCCCTGTTCACCGCTGGCGTGGGCACCCTGATCTTCCAGCTCATCACCAAGGGCAAGGTGCCGGTCTTTCTGGCCTCGTCCTTTGCCTTCCTGCCGCCGCTCTTTGCCGCGCAGCAGGGACAGTTCAGCTACCCTGCCATCATGTGCGGCCTGGTCGCCGCGGGCGTGCTCTACATCATCCTGAGCCTGTTGATCCGCGTCTTTGGCGCTGATTTCCTGCACAAGATTCTGCCCCCCATCGTCACCGGCCCGGTGATCATGCTCATCGGCCTGATCCTGGCCCCGGTGGCCGTGCACATGGCCATGGGTCGCGCGGGTGACGGCTCCATCTGGCTGGAACCAAAGACCCCGTCCATGATCATCGCTGGTGTGGCCCTTTTAACCACGGTGCTGGTCTCGCTGCTCGGCAAGAACTGGTTCAAGCTGGTGCCCATCCTCTGCGGCATCGCAGCAGGCTACGTCACCGCGCTGCTCCTGGATATCACCGGCCTCACCGCCTCCATGCATGCCACCTTCATGGCCTCTGTCGTTGACGGATCGATCCAGGGCATTGCCCCGGCCCCATGGATGGACACGGCCCTGATCAGCTTCGGCGGCCTGGCCGACCGGCCCTGGTTCGCCATGCCCAACTTCAGCCTGCCCACCTGGGATTTTGACGCCATCCTCTTTGTGGTACCCATCGCCATCGCCCCGGCCATCGAGCACTTCGGCGACGTGCTGGCCATCGGAAGCATCACCGGTAAGGACTACGTGAAGGATCCCGGCATCCAGAACACCCTGCTCGGCGACGGCATCGCCACTTCCCTGGCCTCCATGATCGGCGGCCCGCCGAACACCACCTACTCCGAGGTCTCCGGCGCCGTGGCCCTGACCCGTGCCTTCAACCCAGCCATCATGACCTGGGCCGCCATCACCGCTATCCTGCTGGCCTTCATCGGCAAGCTCGGCGGCCTGCTGGCCACCATTCCCACCCCGGTCATGGGCGGCATCATGCTCTTGCTCTTCGGCGCCATCACCGTCATCGGCCTGTCCACCCTGGTGCGCAGCCAGGTGGACCTGATGAAGCCCCGCAATATGATCATCGTGGCCATCATCCTGGTCACCGGTCTGGGCGGCATGGTCCTCAATGTCGGCGTCACCGACCTGCGCGGCATCGGCCTGGGCGCAATCCTGGGCGTGGTGCTCAACCTGGTCCTGCCCGGCAAGAACGACAGCGACCTCAGCTAAAAACGCGGTCTCTCAGCAATGACTTAGGGCGTTCCGGGCTTGCCGGGACGCCCTTTTTCGTTTTACACATAGCAAATGACGACAATTACTGGACTGGTGCTGACCTACAACGGCGAACGCTTGCTCGAGAAGTGTCTGGCCTGCCTCGATTTCTGCGACGAAATCCTGGTGGTGGACTCCGATTCAACGGATACGACCATGGACATCGCCACGAGGTTTGGCGCCCGCGTTCTCACCCGCGCCTGGGAAGGGCCGGGGCCGCAGTTTCAATACGCCCTGGAGCACATCGACTCTGACTGGGTGGTCAGTCTGGACCAGGACGAATTCCTGAGCCCTGAGCTCCGCCAGGAAATCATCGCGCAGGTCAAAAACGGTGCGCCGCCAGAGGACTTGACTGGCTACTAT